>JBFZAX010000096.1:0-5659 GCA_041308805.1 Candidatus Omnitrophota bacterium
AGACACGGAAAAATAGAGACCCGTCGGACCGTCGTCCTAGCCTTGGTCTTCCTGGCTGCGCTCTTGTCGTTTATCCTGACGTATTCAAGGGGAGGAGCGGTGGCTTTCATGGCTTCCATTCTCTTTTTGATCATCCTCAAAAAAGACCGCCTGCTCCTGCTGGTGCTCGTGGGTTCTGTTGTGATGATCCCCCTGGCCATTGCCAAAACACCTTTGGAATGGGCGCTTTCCCGGCCGAACCCGTTAGCTTTTTTATATGACAGCAGCCGACTCCTCCATTGGCAGACGGCCTTGAATATGATCAAGGCGCATCCTCTCTTGGGAGTAGGGATCAACAATTTTCCGGTCAATTACGCCCTCTACAAAACAGCAGGCGACACGTTCGGTGTCTGGTACGCCCATAACGCTTATCTTCAATTGACGGCCGAGACAGGGATTATCGGCTTTTGTTTTTTCCTCGCCCTCTTAGGGCAAGTTTTTACCAGGGGGTGGCAGGCACTGGCGATGTTGAGAGAAAATCGACAAAGCGAGGTGATCGCTTTGGGATTTTTGGCTTCCTGGGTAGGTTATCTGACCATCGGTTTCTGGGAATCCCATCTTCAGTATTCGGATATGGCCGTGATCTTTTGGCTCATGGCAGCCTTGGTGACGCGCCTTAAGACTTTGGCCCTGCAAACGAATCCCTGAACACCACAAAATCCTTGCAACGCGGGCGGATTGTGATAAAATTTAGCTTCAATGCCTGAGCTGAGAAAAGATCCCATCCTCAATCGCTGGGTCATCATAGCCGTCGAAAGGGCCAGGCGCCCCAAGGGCTTACGGCAGGTTTTTGCCGCGCCCGAGGAAGGGGAGTGCCCTTTTTGCGAAGGCAAAGAGTCCCAGACCCCTCCGGAGATATTTTCGATCCGCAAGGAGAACACCGCGCCGAACCAGCCCGGATGGGATACTCGCGTCATCTCCAGTAAAACACCGTTCCTGCGCATTGAGGGTGACCTCAACCGCCGCGGCCAGGGCATTTACGATGTCATGAGCGGCGTCGGGGCGCACGAGATCATCGTTGAAACGCCCCGCCACGTGGCGAACATCGCCGACTTGGAAGACATCCAGATCGCTAAGGTCGTCACCTGCTGGATCGACCGGTTCGTGGACCTCTCCCAAGACGAGCGCTTCAAATACGTCCTCATCTTCAAGAATTACGGCTGGGCTTCCGGAGGCGGCCGGATCCGCCATTCGCGCACCCAACTGATCGCCACCCCCGTGACGCCCAAGCGCGTCAAGGAGGAACTGGCCGGCGCGCGCGCCTACTACGATTATCACGAACGCTGCGTCTTCTGCGACCTGATCAAGCAGGAGCTGCGCGTGAAGGACCGGCTGGTAGAAGAGACGAGCGATTTTATCGCCGTCACAGCCTTCGCCTCGCGCTTTCCCTTCGAGATATGGATCCTGCCGAAAAAGCACAGCTGCGATTTTTCCAGCATGAGCGTGGAAAGCCGGCTGCACTTCGCGCATATCCTCAAAGCCGTGCTCAACAAACTTAAGACCAGCCTTGACGACCCGCCTTATAATTTCGTCCTGCACACCTCGCCCTTCCGGCGCCGGAAGACCCGGTCGGGATACTGGGCGACGATCGAAGAGGACTACCATTGGCACCTGGAGATCATCCCCCGGCTGACCAGCCAGGCGGGATTCGAGTGGGGCACCGGCTTTTATATCTGCTCCATATCGCCGGAAGAGAGCGCGAAATACCTCAAGGAGGCCCGGGAATAATGGCGGAATTAAGGCGCGATCCCATCGTCGGCCGCTGGGTCATCATCGAAGACACCCCGGCGAAAAAGCCTCAGGACTTCCACGTGGAGGCCCATCACTACGAGGATCCCACGAACTGCCCGTTCTGCTACGGCAATGAACACATGACGCCGCCCGAGATTCAGGCGTTCCGGTTCGATAAGACGCCGGCCAACGCCTCGGGCTGGCAGGTGCGCGTCGTGCCCAATAAGTTCCCGGCGCTGCAGATCGAAGGGGAGCTGGACCGCCGGGGAGTGGGGATCTTCGACATGTCCAACGGCATCGGCGCCCACGAGGTCATCATCGAAACCCCTTATCACAGCAAAGATATCTGCGATCTGGAGGTTGCCGAGATCGAAAAGATCCTGGAGATGTACGCCCTGCGCTCCCGCGACCTTCAGAAAGACGAGCGCTTTAAGTACATCATGATCTTCAAGAACTACGGCACCGCGGCGGGCGCCACCCTCGACCACAACCATAGCCAGCTGATCGCCCTGCCCATGATCCCGAAGAACGTGGCCGAAGAATTGCACGGGGCCAAGGAATATTTCGCGTTTCGCGAGCGCTGCATCTTCTGCGACATGATCCGCCAGGAGATAGACGAAAAAGAGAGGATCCTGGAGGAGAGCCGCAGCTTCATCTCGTTTTGCCCGTTCGTCTCGAGGTTCCCGTTTGAGACCTGGATCATCCCCCGTCAACATCGGCCGAATTTCCGCGATATCACGGCGGATGAGATCAAGGAGCTGGCCCCGATGCTCAAGAACGTCCTGGGGCGCATGAAAGTCGCTTTGAACGATCCGCCCTATAATTTCATCATCCATACGTCGCCGGTGGACGGCTCCTGCAAGGCTGAATACCATTGGCACATCGAGATCATGCCCCGCTTAAGCCGCATCGCGGGTTTTGAATGGGGGACGGGATTTTATATCGTCCCCACGCCGCCGGAATTGGCGATCAGGTATTTGAAAGAAGCGAAGATATAAGTTTCGTTGTTCATTTTCAACGCGAATAAGTCTATAGTCGATAGTCAATGGTCGATTGTCGAGGGCCTGAAACGAAGTCGGAGGTCGGAAGTCAGAAGTCCGAAAGATCCGACTTCGGACATCGGACCTCGGACTTCGATCCTTTCCATTGACAATAGACCATAGACTATGGACTATCGACTCCGTTGAGACCTTGAGACATTCAGACTTTGAGACGATTGATTTTTTAACAGCATTCAACTAAACCACCAAACACTCATAGAAGGAGGAAGTGCCATGGCAGTGAAAGTCGGCATCAACGGGTTCGGCAGGATCGGAAGGTTGGTCTTCAGGGCGGCTATCGACGAAGGCGCCAAGGATATCGAGATCGTCGCAGTCAATGACCTGACCGATGCGCGCACCCTGGCGCATCTGCTCAAATACGATTCGACGTTCGGCGCGTTCAAGGGGACGGTCGAGGCCAAAGAGGGCGCCATCGTCGTCAACGGCAAGGAGATCAAGGTCTTCTCCCAGAAAGACCCGGCGATGATCCCCTGGAAGGACGCGGGCGTCAAGATCGTCATCGAATCAACGGGAAGGTTCACGGACGCGGAAAAAGCCAAAGCCCATATCACGGCAGGCGCCTCCAAGGTCGTCATCTCGGCCCCGGCGAAGAACGAGGACGGGACCTTCGTGATGGGCGTCAACGACGACAAATACGACCCCAAGAAACACCACATCGTCTCCAACGCCTCCTGCACCACCAACGCCTTAGCGCCGCTCGCCAAGGTGCTGATGGACAACTTCGGGATCAAGGGCGGGATCATGACGACGATCCATTCGTACACCAACGATCAGGTTATCCTGGATTTCCCGCATAAGGACCTGCGCCGGGCGAGAGCGGCAGGCCTTTCGATGATCCCCACGTCCACGGGCGCGGCCAAGGCCATCGGCCTGGTCATCCCAGAGCTCAAGGGAAAAATGGACGGCATGGCGATCCGCGTGCCCACGCCCAATGTCTCCCTCGTCGACCTGACGGTCGAGGTCGAAAAGACGACGACCGCGGCGGACGTCGTGAGCGCTTTGAAGAAAGCTTCCCAATCGCCGCGGCTCAAGGGCATCCTGGAGGTCTGCGAAGAACCCCTGGTCTCCATTGACTTCAAGGGCAACAAAACCTCTTCGATCATTGACGCGGAATCCACCAAGGTCATCGGCAATCTTGTCAAGGTGCTGGCCTGGGATGACAACGAGTGGGGATATTCCTGCCGTGTGGTCGACCTGTGCGAGCTGATGGTCAAGAAAGGCATCTGATAAACGATCGGACGACCCAAAAAGGGCAGGTGACCATCGGTCTCTGCCCTTTTTTTATCCGTTCCCCAAAGGCCCTCGGATGACAACCGCGCAGATCTACGATTTCTTAAACCACACCCTGTCGGCGCCGGCGTGGCAGCGCGTCGGCACCGGACGCCGGGCCGGCGTTGTCGCGCCGCTTTTTTCGGTCTATTCGAGCCGCAGTTGCGGCATCGGCGATCTCGCGGACTTGAAACTCCTGGCGGACTGGTGCTCTGCGACGGGAATGAGCATCATCCAGCTGTTGCCGATGAACGACGTCGGGTTCAGCTTCCGTCCTTACGACGCCTTGAGCATGTTCGCGCTCGAGCCGATGTACCTGGCGATCGAGGACCTCAAGGGGGTCGATCCCGCGCAAACCGCGGCGCCGGCCGAAAAACTGCGCCAGCGCTTCCCGACCGGACAGGGCCGGATCGACACCAAGATCAAATCCGCCAAGCTTGAACTTCTCTGGCGGCTGTTCCGCTCCGTGGAGCCCGTGACGGACCCCGCCTTTAATTCCTTCGTCCGGGACAACGCTTTTTGGCTCGACGATTACATCCTGTTCAAAGTCATCAAAGAGATCTCTCAGGAAAAGCCTTGGGAGGAGTGGGAGGAAGGGCTCAAAAACCGAGACAAGGATGCGCTGTCGCGCATCAGGGTTTCGCATCCCCAAAGCGTCCTGTTCCATCAGTGGCTCCAATGGCAGCTTTTCGAACAATTCAAGAAGGTCCGCGAGGACGCCAACCGCGAAGGCGTCTTTTTGATGGGCGACCTGCCTTTTTTGGTGTCGCGCGACAGCGCCGATGTCTGGGCCCACCAGGATTACTTCAAGCTGCATCTCTCTTCAGGCGCGCCGCCGGATATGCTCTATTCCAAGGGGCAGCGATGGGGGATGCCTCCTTATGATTGGCCCCGGATCGCCGGCCACCGTTTTGATTACATCAAAGAAAAGCTGAGATACGCGCAGAATTTCTACGACATGTACCGGATCGACCACGTCGTAGGGATTTTCCGGGTCTGGACCATTCCTTTGACCGAGCCCGCGGAGAACGGCGGATTGCACGGCGTCTTCGATCCCCCTGATGAGAAGATCTGGGAAGAACACGGCCGCAATCTTTTGTCGACGATGATCAAAAGCTCTTCGATGCTCGCCTGCGCGGAGGACCTGGGGGTGGTCCCCGCATGCTCCAACAAGACGCTCAAAGAATTGGGGATCCCCGGCATCGACGTCCAGCGCTGGCAGAGGGATTGGGATAAGACCTACGCCTTCAAGGCGCCCGAGATGTACAGGCCCGATTCGGTGGCGACGGTCGCGACCCACGACATGAGCAATCTTTGCGCCTGGTGGCTCTTTGAGGCGGGCACGGTGGACGAGGAACTCTTCCGGCGCAAATGCCGCGAAAAAGGGATCGACCCAACAGCCGCGAGCGACCGGCTTTTTGACCCGGCGGGTTCCCGCCACGGCCGCTGGCGCTGGAAGGACGAGATCAGGATCGTGCCGGCGCTCCTGGCTGTCCTGGGAAGGCACGAACACGACGTCAAAGACCTCGTCGATCTTTACAAGGGGTCGTTCGTGGAAA
>JBFZAX010000097.1:0-3540 GCA_041308805.1 Candidatus Omnitrophota bacterium
CATATGAGCGATACTTATTCAATTGCATAACGATGGGTCTCAAGTCAGTCGATAGTCTATGGTCGATGGTCTATGGTCAAAACCAAAAGGATCGAAATCCGAGGTCGGATCTCTGACTTCCGAGTTCGTTACTAACAAATGGCATTCCGTCCGTCGTCCATCGGTAACGGCTACGCAGCCCGTTTCGTAGTTCGATAACGTAGTTCGCAGGAAGCGTTGAAGGTTCTTTTAAGCGAAACCTAACTACGTCACCGAAACGAGCATCGTCACCTTAACCGTCACCGTTACCGGAATGAGCTTATTTTGCGGATTGACAATCGACCATTGACCATCGACTATCGACCCCTCTCCGTTAAGCGCTTTTTTTCTTCCCCTTTTTAAATTCCCTCATCATCACGGTGAACCGCCCGAAGAGATACCCGGCATCGTGCGGCCCCGGGCCAGCCTCGGGATGATACTGCACGCAGAAAAGCGGCAGCTTCTTATGGCGCAGCCCTTCCGCCGTCTTATCGTAGAGGTTGACGTGGGTCATCTTGACGTTCTTGTCCTTGATCGTATCCACATCGACGCAAAAACCGTGGTTCTGCGCCGTGATCTCCACGCGCCGCGTCTCTAAGTCCATCACCGGATGGTTGCCGCCGTGATGGCCGAACTTCAACTTGAAGGTCTTGCCGCCGAGTGCGATCCCCAGCAGCTGATGGCCGAGACAGATGCCGAAGATCGGCAGCCGGCCGATCAATTCGCGTATCTCGCGGATCGTGTATCCCAGGACCGCCGGGTCGCCGGGGCCGTTGGAGAGAAAGAGGCCGTCCGGTTTCGATTCCAGGATCTGAGCCGCCGTCGCGGTGGCCGGAACGACCCTGACCCGGCAGCCCGCCACGTCCAGCAACCGCAGGATATTGGTCTTAACCCCGTAATCCACACAGACGACCGAGAATTCTTTCTTGGGAGGCGTCCCCGGCCACAGATACTCCTGCCGGCACGTGACCTCCTTGATAAGATCACGCCCTTCCATTTTCGGAGACGCGAGGACCTTCTTCATCAGGCCCTCCTTGTCGGCGTCGACGGCGGAAAGGACGCCGCGCAGCGCGCCGGCCAATCTCAGCCGCCGCGTCAGCGCGCGCGTGTCCACGCCCTCGATGGCGACGATCTTATTTTTGACGAGGTATGACCGCAGGTCCCCCTGGGAGCGCCAATTCGAGGCGACCGGCGAATTTTCCTTCACCACAAAACCCTCGGCCCAGGGACGGCAGGATTCGACGTCTTCCTCATTGACCCCGTAATTGCCGATCAAAGGATACGTCATCGTGACGATCTGGCCTTTATAAGACGGGTCGGTGAGGATCTCCTGATAGCCGGTCATCGAGGTGTTAAAAACGACCTCGCCCAGCGCCTCGCCCTCAAAGCCGAAGCTTCGGCCTTCGAGCAGGAAACCGTCTTCGAGGAGAAGAATAGCTTTTTTCATGAGATTAGATAAGGTTTGGGCGAATTCCGCGACTAGAAATATGCTCGCAGCGAAGGCTGAAATATCATGCTTGCGAAATATATAGAAATACGTGGAAATATGTTGTGTCGTTCTGCCGAATGAGGACAACGAATTTCCATTTATTTCCACCTATTTCGCCCTGCGCCATTTTGGTGCAGGGCTTATTTCTAGTCACCGATCTGTCTTATTCTTCCTGACCAGCTTCTTAACCAACAAAATCGCTTCTTCGGGCGTATCAACCTGCCGCATGCCCTCGATATTCCAGCTGCCCAATCCGATGACAGGCTTTTTCCCGTTCAGGGCAAAGGCGATCTCAGACAATGTACCGTATTCCCCCGGCAAGGCGATGACGATATCGGCGCAGCCGACGACGAGGGTGTTACGGGTGTACCCCAGCCCGGAAGCCAGGGGAATATCGACATAGGGATTCGCCGCTCTCTTGTCTTCCCCGGGAAGGATGCCGACGGTCAGACCTCCTGCCTCCTTGGCGCCGGCGCAGACCGCCTCCATCGCGCCGCCCAATCCTCCGCAGACGACGGTCGCCCCGGCTTTGGCCAGCAAGGCCCCGACCCGACGGGCGGTCCCAGCGATAGCCTCATCGCAGCGGTGGCCTCCGACCACCGCGACGAGCAGAGCGCTATTTGAAGATGACGATCTTCTTCTCAAAAATCACTTCCTTGGTCGGCGGCCAGATGACCTTGAAGTCCAGGTCGGCGGGCGGCTCCGCCCCCCTGTTGTCGGCGCGGAAGTCGTCCGCGAAATCGTTGTAGGCCCGGGTCAGACTGATCTCTCCCTTATCCCCCGCCCGTATGCAAACGCCGTCCACCGGAGGCTTGACCTCCTGGCCGTTGATGAAGACGGAAAGGGTGAAATCCGCCGTCGGGTAATCACTCACATTGCGCAGGATAAGGGTGAACCGCTGGTCTTCGGCGGAGACCCGCTGGTAAAGCAGGTCTTCGATGACGATATCGGACCCCTCCTGGGGCAGCCGCGACGGCCAGGCCGTGGCCTTCAGCCGGCGGTTACAATCCACGACGACATCGGCAATATTCTGCCCCATCCCTACGGCTAGAGGATCCTTCGAGCGGCCGAAATAATCCCCTCTCGAACCGAGCTTCCTTAAGACGAAACCCTGAGAATAGACAGCCTCCTCGACCTGCGGAAGCCTTACGTCCCAGTAGCCGACGACCTTGTATTCCCCGGGTGGGATCCCCTCGATCTTGAAAGGGACCACCTGGTCGGCGATATCCGCCGACCTGATCCTCTGATAATACGCGGGCCGCGTGTGGACGAATTGGCCGCCGCCGATATTCTTAACGACGAAGACGTAGAGATCGCCGCGGGTCTTGGCGAAGACATCCGGCAGGACAACCGAGCCCGAGATGGTGCCGCTCGGAGGCTTGGGCCAGGCGAAAGTGCCCCCCACCGACGGCGCCGGCTGGGAAGAAACGATCATCCCTTCCTCCTGGGCGGATTGTTTTAAAAGCTCCAGACCGTCCCCTTCCGGTGGCGACAGGGGATCGGCATCTTCATCGGAAGATCCCGCGTCGGATGACACCGGGCCGCTCGCCCCCACCAGATCAAAAGGAATGAGGTCCGTCTGGCGCGCGTAATCCTCTTGGCTCTCGATCCTGTTGATGTCGTCGGTGAACACCGTCACCTTGACGGCGTCTTCGCCCTCGCCGGATTTCAGGACAAGGTATTTCTCGCTCTTCTCCACGATCTTGCCCTGCATCACCCGTCCGTTCTTGAGATAGATCGCCGCCGCTTCGGCGGCCGCGAGCCCCATACAGAAAACGATGAACAAGCTGAAGAAGATAGTTTTTTTCACGCGAACATTCTGTTGTCCTGTAGTAGGGGCCAGGCATGCCTGGCCCCTACATGCGACCTTAAGACCTGAGACAAAATAGGACAGTCCTCTTTTGTCTCAGAACCTACCTCGCGAATCTCAAGGAGCTAATTTTCATGCCCCCGGTAGGAATCCCAATGAGGCCACAACTTACGGATCCGCCGCAGGCGGAGAACGTAAGTTGTCCGGCCGAATTGGCTCCGGC
>JBFZAX010000098.1:0-10433 GCA_041308805.1 Candidatus Omnitrophota bacterium
GAGAGCCTGATAGAGCTTATCGATGGCTTTATCGAGGGACTCGAACTTCCCGTCTAAAGGCTGGGCCTTGGCGCCCGAACGGACGAGCAAAAAGACCAGCAGAAGCGTGTTAAGCGCCAGAAGGATTCCCAAGACGATAAGGCTCATGAGGATTGAAAGGTTCTCGTGTGGATGGAATATTTCTCAGGGCTTATTATACACCCCGGGTGCGATCTTGACCACATAGGGTTTTGTAGATGGGTCACAACGTCCCAAGGTCTCAAGTCAGTCGATAGTCTATAGTCGATGGTCTATTGTCAAAACAAAAAGGATGGAAGTCTGAGGTCCGATGACGGCAGGTTAAGGAGGTTGCGAACGTTAAGAAGGTTAAGGACGTTACTGCGCCAAGCTTAAAAAAGAAGCAAGCTTTTGTCTTTTATCCTCACAGTAACCTTCTTAACCTCCTTAACTTTCTTAACATCGGTAACCTAAAACCGTTCTTTTATCCATAGACAATCGACTATTGACCATTGACTATCGACTCATTCGCGTTAAGATGCCCGGTCAAACCCGCTCAACCGTATACTTCATCACCATCTCGCAGGGATGATACGACTCTTTCGCCTTGCGTAACCCCTCGACGCCCAGGTCCTGCTCCCGGTTGACAAAAGAACAGGGCGCGGCTTTGTCCGCGCAGAAGAGCTGGTTGACCGTCTGGTAGATCCCCACATAGCGGCCGTTCGCCTTTTCGACATGCACGACGAACGTTTCGGGATTCAGCGCCTCGCCCAGGGTCACGGCCTCGACCTTGCCGCCGATCTCGATCATGCCGCCGGCGATGCCCAGCGCCTTGAAATTCCGCAGCATCTCTTCCATCGCCTCGCGCTCCCGGGCCAACCCTTCGACGTGCTGGCAATCTTTTTCCAGGCACCACTCCTCTTCAAAGCCCAAACACTCTTCAACGCGGTCCGGGGTCAGCTCCTTATAGGAAAAAGAAACGGCTTCCTTGAACCTCTTGATCAAATTCCGCTTGCCGTCGTAATCGGCCCCTTTCAGCTCGATCAGGTCGCTGGCGCGGTAAAGATAATCGGCATTGTCGCGGTCTTCGCGCGCGATGAACGCCTTGTCTTTATCGAACAGTTCCTTGGTCGATCCGGGCAGGCGGATCGCCTTGACCGGCCCGGACCCTAAGACCTCTTCCAGGGCCTTCTTTTTACCGGCCGCCGGGCCGAGCGGGTCAAAGACGCTGGGCCGGCCTTCCTTGAGCGAGAAGAGCAGCAGGTGATCCCCGACGGCGGACACTTCGAACCGATACGCGTGGCGCCAGGCAAAGATATTCGTGAAGGTGAGCTCCGAGACCGTCGGCGGGCAAGCCCGCAGCGCGCGGTCAAAAAGGGGTTTATCCTCCAGGGCGACGGGCCGTTTCTTCGGAAATCCGGGGACGCAGATCACTTCAAAAGCCTCTTCTTCATCAGGAAGACGCCGAGAAAGGACGAGCCGAAGGCGAGCAAGGCGAGGATGAGGATATCGCGACCCAGTTCGGCGGGGAACCGCCCGAACGCCAGGGCCCGCAACGATGAAACCAGGGACGTCAGCGGCAGCGCCCAGGCGACCTTCTGCGCCCAGGAAGGCAACGACGAGAGCGGAAAGAATATCCCGCTGAACAGGAACATCGGCGTCACGAAAAGAAAAACGGGGAAGTTGAACATCTCGATATTCTTGACGATCCCGGTAAAGCACATCCCGAGCCCCGCGAACGCCATTCCGCCGAGGAAGCAGACCGGGAGCATCGCCAAAGAGGCCGGCAGCGACGCCAACCCCAGGACAAGGGTCACGGCCCACATGATGACCCCGGCCATCAGCGCTTTCGTGCCGGCCCAGATCATCTCGCCGAAGACCACATCCTCGATCACCAGCGGCGTCGACAGGATCGCGTCAAAGGTCTTCTGGAAATACATCCGCACGAAGGACGCGTAGGTCGTCTCAAAGAACCCGTGGTTCATGACGGCGGTCGCGATCAGGCCGGGCGCGATGAACCTCAGGTACGAGACCGGCTGGCCTTCATAAACGACCTCGTTGACCAAGGAGCCCAGACCGACGCCGAAAGCCGCCAGATACAACAACGGCTCCAGCAGCGGCGGGATAAAGTTCACTTTCCAGGTCGCGAGATAGACGTCGAAATTCCTCTGCCACACGCGCCCCGACCGCCAGCTGATATTATTCAGGATACTGTTCATAATTCTGTAGCTGGGTCGCAGGGTCTCAAAGTCTCAAGGTCTCAACGGGGTCGATGGTCTATTGTCGATGGTCTATTGTCAAAACTGAAAGATGAGACGGCAGTATATCCAAATTTCATATCTTTGTTCTTTGGGCATAGACAATAGACCATAGACCATTGACTATAGACTCTTCGCCTCAAGAGTTCTACAGGATAAATTGTTCATTTTGCTCAATCCCTCAGCTCCCGGCCCGTGAGCTTCAGAAAGACATCCTCGAGGTTCGCCATGCGCAGGGCGCAAGCCTCGGCGCCGAACCGCCCGGCACACTCCCCGAAGACCTTCTCGCCGTCCTTGACGTAGACAAAATAATGCGTGGAGGTCTTCTCGAACAGGAACCCCTTCTCCTTCAGGTATGTCCCGACGGCGGCGTCGACCGAGGAGATCTCGATCACGTTGACGCCGACCCACTCCCGGATGAGCTCTTTCGGCGAACCCTCGGCGATGATCCGCCCCTCGTCCATGATGACCAGCCGGTCGCACAGGTGAGACGCCTCTTCCATGTAATTCGTCGTGAGGACCACCGTCGTCCCGGACCCTTTGAGCCGGTTGACGCTCTCCCAGATCTGATGGCGGGCCTGAGGGTCCAAGCCCAGCGTCGGCTCATCCAAAATAAGCAGCCGCGGCCGGTTGATCAGGGAGCGCGCGATCATCAGGCGGCGCTTCATGCCGCCGGAAAGTTCGTCGATGGCCGAAGATTTCTTCGGGGAGAGGCCGACGAAATGCAAAAGCTCTTCGCAGCGCGCGAGGGCGGCCGGGCCGGTGAGGTCGAAATACCGCGCGAAGACACGAAGGTTATCCCAGACGGTCAGGTCGGGATCGAGATTGTTCTCCTGGGGGCAAACGCCGAGCTGGGCCTTGATCCGGCGCGGCTCGCGCGTCACATCCAACCCCAGGACCTCCAGGGCCCCTGAGGTCGGCTCCATGAAACAATGGACCATCCGCACCGTGGTCGTCTTGCCGGCGCCGTTGGGGCCCAAGAGCCCGAAGCACCGGCCGGCCGCCACCGAAAAATCGATCCCGCTCACGGCGGTCAACGACCCGAAGGACTTTGTCAGCCCCTTGGCCCGCACGACCAGATCCGCCCCGTTCCCGAAACCCGCCATCATCAACCTCCGCCGCACTCCGGACACTGGCTCTCGATGAACATGAGCGCGCGGCCGACTTCCTCAAGAGTCGGCAACTCTTGAGGAGAGCCGGCGAGATACTGAAAAAACAGATCGCCGAACTTATCGGTGATAAAAAGGGCCGCAAAGCTCTCGCCGGGGCCGCGCGCGACGAACTTATCGATCACCCGGCCATCCGGGTCCGACAAGACCCGAAAAGAGATCCTGTTCTTAAGATGGATCTTCTCGACCTCCTCGGCGCACCGGGGGCACACGACGACGACTTCGGCGTTCTGCGACCGCAGCGCCTCATGCGCCTCATCGATCCTCAGCAACAGGTCTGTCAAAGGGTCCGAAAGGAGGAAAAGCGCCAGGTTCCGGCGGCGCCTGAGCTCATAAGAATCAAAGACCTTCCCCTCCCGCCCTGCCAGGGAAAATGATGGGATCACGCAACGGTCTTGCAGGAGCGATCGAGCCAAATATCCCTCCGGGGAGACTTTCCAGGAAGCGAAACAAAACAGGCCACAGCCCTCGCGCTCAAGGGCTGTGGAGACCGACAGGCGGGGAATGCTCAGATCAAAAGTTCTTCAGCTTTCATTTATCTGGCTTTGGGACCAGGCGGGTCCCGGCCGGCACGACTTCATCCAGATGGACAAAGACCTTGCCGCCTTCTTCCAGCGAAACCGCCAGACAGGACAGGCCGACCTTCGCCGGCCCGCTCTTCACCGCGCCGTCAAAAGAGAACTTCGCGGCGTGACACGGACAGACGAGGATCGCATCTTTTTTACGCACGCCGACGATGCACTTCTCATGGGTGCACTCGCTCGACACGGCGTAGATCCCCTGTGAGTCGCTGAAGACGATGATCTTATGCTCCGGGATGGCCTTGACCGTACCCGGCGGAAGATCTTTAAGGGTCCCCGCCAATACCCAGGCCTCCGGAACCGAGACCGCATCTTTGTTTGCCGATTTTGCCGGCTTTGCCTGTTTTGCGGGCTTCGCCGGCGCCGCCAGCGTTCCGCCGGCCCAGAGGGCCACGGCTGTCACGAATATTCCGACCAAAAAAAATCGACGCATGCTGACCTCCCAGGCGATCTCCCGCTTCTTATCCCGGATCTCTTTGTGTCCTATCCTTCTATTCCTTGACCTGCGCCTTCAAGATCTTCTGCTCTTTCTTCGGGCGGTCCTGGGCGTCCCGGGGCGTATTGACGATCTTCTCCACCGCGTCGTAGCCCGAGACGACCTCACCGAAGATCGTGTGGCGCATGTTCAGCCAGGGGGTCGGGGCCAGGGTGATGAAAAACTGGCTGCCGTTGGTCCCGGGCCCGGCATTCGCCATCGCCAGGAGGCCTTTCCTGTTAAACGTCACATCATCGCGCACCTCGTCCTCAAAAGAAGCTCCCCAGATCGATTCGCCGCCGCGGCCTGTGCCGGTCGGATCCCCGCCCTGGACCATGAAATCGGGGATCACGCGGTGAAAAACGATCCCGTCATAATACCCTTTCTGCACCAGCCCCACGAAGTTCTCGCACGCTTTCGGAGCGACGGTCGGAAAAAGCCTCAGCTCGATGTCCCCCTGACTGGTCTTCAATATGACGATCGTCTCCTTCATCCCTTCCTCCTGGGCTGCCGCGTTACGAAAGAAAAACATCCCCGCTACCAACAGACCAACCCCTGCCGCCATCAATGCTCGCTTCATTTTTCTCCTTTCAATAAGATCCTGTCGATCTCTCCCAATTGAATGGGCTTGTGGATGAACGCATCGCCTCCGAACTGCTTGATCGTCTCGTTGGTGACCGTAGGGAACCCGGAGATCAGGACGATCTTGGAATCCGGACAGCGGCGCCGCGCCGCCTCGATCAGCTCCAGACCCGTCAGGTTGGGCATGCTGATGTCCATAAGGAAGAAATCAAAACATTCTCCCTCGATTATCTTCAGCGCCTCGGCCCCGTCATGCACGCAGACGACCTCAAAACGCCGGCGCTCCAGATATCGGCGCAGATATTGGCAGACATCGGGTTCGTCGTCGGCGACCAGCACCCTGAGGACGCGGACATTCACCCTTTTATTTTACAGACCCCTTGCGCCTAAATCAAATAGTTTATATGCTATACTATTAGAATATGACCATCAGACAACGGTTGGAACAACGGCAGAAGCCCGTCTTCGCCCAGAGCCTGACGCAGTCCGTCAAGATCCTCGAGCTGCCGCTCATGGAGCTCAGGACCGCGGTGGAGGCGGAGCTCACGGAGAACCCGGTCGTGGAGGAGCTCTCCCGGGAAACGTCCCCGGCGTCTCCGGAACACGAGGCCTCCCCGCCCGAAGACGACGGGCCGCTCCCCTTTGAGCAAGAGGTCGCGCCCAGCGAGCTGGCCAATTACGAAAAACCCATCCCCGGAAAAAAAGAGAGCCTGGCAGACTTCCTGCTGCGGCAGCTGCGCATCAACGCCCGCGAAGAGGAAGAGCTCAGGATCGGCACCCACCTGATCAACAATATCGATGAGAACGGCTATCTGGGCCAGGGGATCGAACCTCTCTGCCAGGAGGCGGACTGCGGGCAGGAACGGCTCCTCAGCATCCTCGCGCTCATCCAGACCTTCGATCCGGCCGGCGTCGGCAGCCGCGACCTCAGGGAGTGCCTCCTGATCCAGCTCAAAAAGAACGGCGAGACCGATCCTCTGTTGATCAACCTCGTAACAGACCATCTCGAAGAACTAGCGGCAGGGAACCTGAAAAAACTATGCAAAAAACTCAAGTGCGACCACGGCCAGCTCCTGGCCTGCCTGCAGAAGATCCACCGTCTCGAGCCCAAGCCCGGCCGGAGCTTTTCAACCGATGAAGTCGGCTACGTGACGCCTGACGTCAGCGTCGAAGAAAAAGACGAAGCGCTGACGGTCATCACCAAGGACGACTCCATCCCGACGCTGCGGATCAATCCCGTCTACCGCAACATGCTCAAATCCAAGAAGGTCGGGGACGAAACGAAAGAGTTCATCCGCCAGCGCCTGACCCAGGCCGGCAATCTGATCCGCGCCATCGAGAACAGGCGCAAAACGCTGCTGAAAGTGGTGGCTGTCATCGCCGAATTCCAGCGCGAGGCCATGACGGAAGGATTGGACAAGCTCAGGCCCCTGACGTTCAAAGAAGTCGCCGACCAGGTCCAGATGCACGAATCGACCATCTCGCGGGTCGTCATGCACAAATATATCCAGACCCCGGCTGGGCTCTTCCGCCTGAAAGACTTCTTCTCCGGCAGCCTTAAGACCTCGGGAGGCGACAGCGTCTCGGCGCAGAGCGTCAAAGAAAAGATCCGGGAACTGGTCGAGGCCGAGGACGGGAACAAGCCGCTGCGCGACCAGGAGATCGCCGACCTCCTGCGGGAAGCCGAAAAAACCCCCATCGCCCGTCGCACCGTCGCCAAATACCGCGAGATGCTCAAGATCCCCCCCGCCTCCCGCCGCCGCCGGATCAGCTAGCCTATCCCAAACTTGAGACGAGAAGCCAGGCTTGTTGTCTCAAAATTCTTAAAACGAATTAGTCTATAGTCAATGGTCAATAGTCGATTGTCTATGGTTAAGAGCCGAGGCAAAAACGATGAGGCATTTCGGTTTTGACTATCGACCCTAGACTATAGACTATCGACGACGTTGGGACGTATCGCTGGAATTATAAGATGCTGTCCGGCTCAGCTGCCGAACCGCTCGAGGGCGACGCCGGCGAGACCGGCGGCTTTGGAGAGAAACGAAAGAGTCGACTCGTCAAAACGCACGGGGATCGATTTGTCGCAGGAGACGTTCAAAACGCCGTAGACCTCCTGGCGCCGGCGGATCGGCACCACGACGGAAGCGAAAAGATCGGGCTTGGTCAACCGGCCCGAGAGAGCTTTGTCATGCGAATCACCGCGGATCAGGAAAGGCTTCTTGGTCTGAGCCGCCAACCCCGCGACCCCCTCCCCCAGCTTGACCGAAGTCTTACGCACCACCTCATCCGAAAGGCCGTGGGCCGCCCCGATCCTCAACCGCTGAGAAGCCTCGTCGAACACCATGACCGATCCGATGCTGCCGCTCGTCATCTCGATCACCAGATCGAGCAAGAGCTCCAGGAACTCCCTGACCCGCCCGACTGACGAAACCTCCCGGCGGGCGCCCTGCGGCAACAGGCGGGCGAAAGCTTTCTTCTGGCTCACAAGCTTTCCGTAGGCGAGATTGAAAATACGGCCCATCACGTTCTCGATCATATCGATGAACGAGCGGATCCCTTTATAGGAAAAAACCCTCAGCTCGAGGATCAGATTCCATAGCTCATCCGACTCCGCTCCCAGCTCCCGGGCGACGGCATCAAACTCTTCGCGCGTCTTGCGCCGCGCCAGGATCGCCGGGCCCAGGACCATATAGCCGACGATGAGCGAACGGGTCGATGAGAGCGGGACACGCAGCGGCACCAGGAAATTCTTCAGGCCCGGGATGCACTCAAAGCTCAGGTCATCGTCCACGATGCCCCGGCCGCCTAAAAAAGTCGGCAGGCAATGGCCGCAGACCTTTTTTTTCAGCGGGGTGTCCTGCAACGACTCCCCGCACAGGACAGGCATATGGCTGGCCCGGGTGACGGGCCGGCCGTCCGCGTCGACGACGCGGATGCCGACATTCGCGACGTCGGCAAAGCTTTCCTGCAATTCCTGCAATTCATCAAGGGTGATCAGATCGGGAAGGGTGATCTTGGGGGAAGGGCCCATCGGCCTCATGGCTTCTTCGGGTTAGGAGCGATGCCGAACTGGCTCATCTTCTTATACAGGGTCGTGCGGTTGATCCCCAGGAGCTCGGCGGCCTCTTTCTTGTTCCACCGGCACTTCTCCAGGGCGTCCAGAATGATCTTCTTCTCCGGGTCGCGCAGGGCGTCTTTGAGGTTCGCGCCCTGCCCGGGGGCCGCCGCCGTGAAAGAGGCGCGGTTGGCCGCCGCGGCGCCGCGGCCCAGCGTCTCCGGAAGGTCCGTTTCCAGGATCAACGGCTCACGCGCCAGGACGCAGGCGCGCTCGATCATATTCTCCAACTGCCTGATGTTGCCCGGCCAGGGGTGATCGAGCAATATCCGGATCGCCTCATCGCTGATCCCGTGGATCTCCTTGCCGAGCTGACGGCTGTGCTTCTCGATGAAATGCTCCACCAGCAGCGGGATATCTTCCCGCCGCTCGCGCAGCGGCGGCAGCTCGATAGAGATGATGTTCAAGCGGTAAAACAGATCATTCCTGAACTTCCCCTGGCGGATGAGCTCCTCTAAATTCTGGTTGGTCGCCGAGATGATGCGCACGCTGGCCTTGCGCGTCTTCGTCTCCCCCACGCGCTCGTACTCGCCGTCCTGCAAGACCCGCAACAGCTTGACCTGCAGCGCGAGGGTGAAAGCGTCGATCTCGTCTAGAAAGATGGTCCCGCCCTCCGCCAGCTCGAAGCGGCCGACGCGGTCCTTGATCGCGCCCGTGAAAGCCCCTTTGACGTGGCCGAAGAGCTCGCTCTCCAGCAAGGTCTCCGGCAGCGCGCCGCAGCTAACCTCCACAAAAGGCTTGGAGGCGGCGTCCGGCGAAGTGTGATGGATCGCGTGGGCCAGCAGCCGCTTGCCCGTTCCGCTCTCGCCGGTGATCAAGACGGTCGTCCTGGTCAAGGCGACGATATCGATCAAATCGTAGATCTTCTGCATCCGGAAGCTGCGGCCGATGATATCGTGGCACTTCTGGCGCAGCGTGGAAGAAAGCTTCTCCTGAAGATAGCGGTTCTCATCGAGGAGGTTGCGTTCCTGGGCGATGCGCCGGATGGCGAGCTTGATCTCGTCGTCGATGATCGGCTTGGTGATGTAATCGGTGGCGCCTTCGCGCATGGCGTGGACCGCGGTCTCGATGCTGCCGAAGCCGGTCATGATGATGACGGCGACCTTCGGGTGCTCCTTCATGATATGCCCCAGGAGCGCCATACCGTCCATCTGGGGCATCTTCATGTCGGAGATGACGATGTCGAACGCCCCTTCCTGCAGCCGGGCGAGCGCCTCGGGGCCGCTGCCGACGGAAACGCAGGGGTGACCCTCGAACGACAAAGCCTCGCACAGCGAACGGCGCACCATCGCGTCGTCGTCGACGATCAACAACCGGACCCCATTACTCGTAGCCATGGTTTATTTTCCCGCGGGAGGGAGCAGACCCTTCAAAGGCAGGCGCAGGCGCACGACGGCGCCCTCGCCGGGCCGGCTTTCGATCTCGATCTTCCCTTCGTATCTTTTGACGACCTCGAAGCAGATCGGAAGCCCGAGGCCCACGCCCTGGCCGATGGGCTTGGTCGTGAAGAACGGGGTAAAGATCTTTTCCTGGACATCCTCGGGGATCCCCTCGCCCGAATCCGCGAAGGTGACGGTCAGGGACTCGTCGTCGCGGTGCGTGAAGATCCGCAGGGTCCCGCCGCCGGACATCGCGTCGAAGGCGTTCTTGATGATGTTCGAAAAGACACGGCACAGCCCTTTGTCGATGACGGGCGGCAGGTGCGCGGCGAAGGTCTTCTCGACCTGGATATGCCCCTGGAAGAGCGTGTGGCGGAAGAGCGACAGCGCCTCCTCGATCATCTCGTGCACGTCGCCGACCTCCTGGCGCCGATTGTCGTTGAGCTGCTGGGAGAATTCCAGCAGCGACCGGGTGATCTTCGTGATGCGCGTCAGCCCCACCTTGACCTCATTGAGGTACTCGCGCGCCACCGAAGGATCGAGCTCGCGCTCGATCAGGAGGTTCGTGTAACGCATCACCGCGTCCAGAGGGTTGTTGATCTCGTGGACGATCCCCCCGGCGAGCTTTCCGACGGAGGCGAACTTCTCCAGGAACGCGCGCTCCTGGAGGGCCTCGGTCTTCTCGCGGCGCAGGGCGTCGTTCTCCTCGCGCAGGCGCGCGATGTTGAACTCGTTCTCGACGACATGGGATGTCATCTGGGCGATCAGGCAGGCGAGCTCGAAATCCTTCTCGCTGAAGGCCTCGCGCGAGACCTTGTCGGAGATGTTGATGACGCCGATCAGCCGGTCATAGGTCAAGATCGGCACGCAAATGAAA
>JBFZAX010000099.1:0-6200 GCA_041308805.1 Candidatus Omnitrophota bacterium
GTTCATCATGATCTCCCATGACAAGACCTTTTTGACGGATGTGACCAATTATACCCTTGTCCTGGAGCACGGATCGATCGCCAAGGTCACGGGGAATTACGAGCATTACGAGCGGATCCGCGAGGAGCGCCGGCTGCATCTGCAGCGGCAGTTCGACCAGCAGGAGAAGAAGCGCAAGCAGCTGGAGACTTTTGTCTCTCGTTTTCACGCCCAGCCGAACAAGGCCGCGGCCGTGCGCAACAAGCGCAAGACCATTGAGCGCATGCCAGAGATCGTCCTCCCGCCGGACCCTTCCGAAAGCATCCGGCACTTTCATTTTCCCCAGACCAGGGCCAGCGGCCACCGGGTGATCAGCTTAGAGAAGATCGCCAAATCTTACGGGGAGATCCGGGTGTACCGGGACCTCGATTTCGAGATCTCGTGCGGCGAAAAGGCGGTCTTGGCGGGAGAGAACGGGGCCGGCAAATCGACCCTTTTGAAGATCCTGGCCGGCGTCGTGCCCATCGATGCCGGCGCGCGCTCGGTCGGCCATCACGTCGATATCGGTTATTTTTCCCAGACGCGCATGGACACCTTGAGCTCCGAGAACACCGTCCTGTCCGAAGCCTACAGCGCGGCCCCCGGCTCCATGCCGCAGGAGGCGATCCGCACGATCTTGGGCGCCTTTTTGTTCACGGGCGCCGATGTCGAAAAGAAGGTCGCCATCCTTTCCGGCGGAGAAAAGAGTCGCCTGAATCTGGCGAAGTTCCTTATCAATCCGCCTAACTTCCTCCTGCTCGATGAGCCGACGACCCATCTGGATGTGGACGCCGTCGACGCTTTGATACGGGCGCTGACCGCTTATCAGGGGACGCTCGTCTTCATCAGCCACGACATCCATTTTGTCCGGTCGATGGCGAACGTCGTTTACGAGGTCCGGGAGGGGCAGGTCCGCAAGTTCTTCGGCGATTTTGATTACTACAGGCAGAAACGCGACGAATCGCAGGGAGGGTCTGCGGTGGCCCGGCCGGCCCGCGGTGAGCCGGACGCTGAGAAAGGCGCGGCCTTTGAAAAGTCCAGGGAGGAAGAGCGCAACCGCCGGCAGGAGGAAAAGAGGCGCAAAGTCCATAATGCGTCTGTCGGGGTCCAGATCCAGAAGCTGCGCAAGGAGAAGGAAGAGTTGGGCCTGGAGAGTTACGCCAAGGCGCGGGCGCTGGCCGATCCCCGCATCTACGGAGATGAGGACCGGGCGCGCGAATACGGCCGCCGCCTGAAAGAGATCGAGAAGCGCACCGCGGAGATAGATGAAGAGATAGATTCTCTAGAGGCCAGGCTTCTTTAGGGCTCGTAAAATCTTCTTGACATCTTCGTGGGTATAGGTTATATTTAGGACATACGATGGCGTAAGGATTGAAGCACGACGATGATGTCCGCTTAAGGCGGACTTTTTTTTGGGATAACGAGGTCCCGCAAAGGCTCAATGCAGCAAGAGCCGGTTGCGGGTTTTTTTTGGGGTCGGCAAACAGCTGAGCCCAGAAAGCAAAAGACGGCGGCGTCTTTCGACCGATGAAGGGAGAAAGGCGCCTTTTTATTTGGTCCGGGTCGATCGTAGGCCGAAGGCGGTCAGGGGATAACGGCGTCCTGTCAGAAAGAAAAAACATTAGATTGAAAGGAGCCAAAAATGAGATATCGGCGCTGGAGAGACCTGGTCAGCGGCATCGTTTTTCTGTGGTTGGTCGCGGTCCCCTCGGTCAGAGCCCAAGAAGCGGAGAAGGTGGGGATCCTGGAGTCGCTGGATATCGCGGCCACCGGAACGCTGGATTTCTATTCCAGCTACGTATGGCGGGGTTTTACTCTGGATGAAGACCCCGTGGTCCAACCGTCTTTCAGTCTCGCTTCCAAGGGGTTTACGTTCACCTTCTGGTCCAGCTGGGATACGGACAACAATGACGGATTGAATTCGGATGAGATCGACCTGGTGGTCGATTATGCCAGGTCTTTTGACATCTTGAGCCTCTCGGTCGGCCATACCTATTATGATTTTCCCGGCACCAACGGCAATAGCCGGGAGTTCTATGTAGGCGCCGGCCTTTCCAAGGTCCCGGTCCGGGATATTCCCATCACGAGCAGCCTCAAGTTCTACCGTGATTACGGGGACCAGAATGACGGCGGCGGCCTCGGAAATTACCTGGAGCTGGCCTTAGGATACAGCAAGGTGCTGTCGGAAGAGAAGGGCATCTCGCTCGATCTGGGTACGGTCGTCGGCTACAACCATGAGCTTTTCATCAGCGGCGACGGCGGCCAGTCTACCTTTAAGGTCGGCATGACGGTTCCCCTGACGAAGAACCTGACGATGAAGCCGAACGTCAACTATACGATCCCCTTTGCGGACCTGTCCAGGGGGTCGGACGGCGGCCAGGATCAGATATTCTGGGGCGGGTTCAGCATGGTTTATTCGTTTTCCTGAAATGAGTCGGGTCATTCATGAAGGCAGGAGGCACGGCAAAGGAGGTTGATATGAAAAAGTGGAGCAGATGGATCGGCGTTTTTCTTCTGGGCATCTGTCTGGCCGCGACAGCGGCCTGGGCGGCGCCCGAGGAGGAAGCGGCGACGGCAGTGGGCGTCAACACCCTCTGGGTGCTGGTGACGGCTTTTCTGGTGTTTTTCATGCAGGCGGGATTCGGAATGGTTGAGGCCGGCTTCATCAGGGCCAAGAACGTCTGCAACATCCTCACCAAGAACTTCCTCGATTTCTGCATGGCGTCCCTGGGCTTTTTCGCGTTCGGTTACGCGATCATGTTCGGCACGGGGAATGCCTTTTTGGGGATGAAGGGGTGGTTTTTGATCGGGGCTCAGAGCGGGTCGGCGATACCGCTCTACGCGTTCTGGCTCTTTCAGGCCGCTTTTTGCGGCGCTGCAGCAACGATCGTCGCGGGCGGTATGGCCGAGCGCATGAAATTCCCCGCTTATCTTGTTTATTCATTTCTGATCTCGGCTTTCATCTATCCTGTGGTCGGGCATTGGATCTGGGGCGGCGGATGGCTGGCGGCGAAGGGATTCGCTGATTTCGCCGGCTCGACCGTGGTTCATGCGGTTGGGGGGATCGCGGCCCTGATCGGCACGATTATTTTGAAGCCGCGCACGGGCAAATTCAATGAGGATGGTTCTCCTAATGTGATCGCCGGCCATTCGATACCGCTGGCGTCCCTGGGCGTCTTCATCCTTTGGTTCGGGTGGTTCGGGTTCAATCCGGGATCGACGCTCAGCGTCGGCAACGGTGAGCTTATCGGCCGCGTGGCGATCAACACGAATCTCGCCGCGGCAATGGGCGGGATCACCGCGATGCTGACGGTTTGGAAACTCTTCGGTAAGCCGGACCTTTCCATGGCCATGAATGGCGCCCTGGCGGGCCTGGTGGCGGTCACGGCTCCGTGCGCGTTCGTGGAGCCCTGGGCCGCTATCCTGATCGGGGCCGTAGGCGGCGTGATCGTCGTCCTGGCGGTCCTCCTTTTGGACAGGCTCCATATCGATGATCCGGTCGGCGCCGTCCCAGTCCATGCGGTCAACGGGATCTGGGGGACGCTTTCCATCGGATTGTTCGGCCAAAAGGCCCTAGGGCTGGCCCACGACGGCCTCTTTTACGGAGGCGGACTGACGCAGCTGGGGATCCAGCTCCTGGGGGTCGTCAGCGTTGCTGCGTTCATCCTCCTGACCATGGGGGCTATCTTTAAGTTGATCGACGCGACCATCGGCTTGCGCGTGTCGCGCGAAGAGGAGCTTAAAGGATTGGACATCGGCGAGCATGGTATGGAGTCTTACGCCGGTTTCCAGATCTTTACTACCCAATAAGCCGTAATCGATGAGGAGGTGATTTTCCCATGAAACTTATAATCGCCATGATCCAGCCCCATAAGCTGCCGGATGTCAAAAGAGCGCTTTATGAGGCGCAGGTCACCAAGATGACCGTGACGAACGCCTTAGGCTGCGGTCAGCAGATGGGTTTTTCGGAGACCTACCGGGGCGTCATCACCGAGGTCAACCTGCTTAAAAAGGTCCGTCTTGAGATCGGCGTCAACGATGATTTCGTCGAGCCGACCATCAAGGCCATTATCAAGGGGGCGAAGTCCGGCAACATCGGGGACGGCAAGATCTTTGTTCTCTCGCTGGGGGAGTGCGTCCGGATCCGCACGGGGGAGAGAGGCACCGTCGCGATCGGATAGCAGTATTCGCGGCTGGGCATCGACAAAGCGCCTGAGCTCTTGCTCGGGCGCTTTGTCGTTTAAATGAGTTGGTTTTAACGTTTCATGTAGTCGTCAGCCGTCAGTTTTTGCGTACGGCGTACAGGGTACAGCAACGAAGTCAGAAGTCCGAGGTCTGAAGTCCGAAAAGTTGAGACAAAAGAGCCAGACTCATTTTTCTCAACTTCGTGAAGCCCGGGGCGGGGCATCAGGGAAATCGAGGATACCGAGTCTGTTGGGGAGATCAAGGGCATCTTAGGACATCAAGGGCAGGAGACCGAGGAACTTGTCCCCGGATGACCTTGGTATCCTGGATATCCCCCCAAGACTCGATAGCCTGGATATCCTTGATCCCCCTTGAAGAAAGAACGACACAACGTATTTCCACGTATTTCTATTTATTTCGATCGCATGATATTTCAGCCTTCGCTGCGAGCCAATTTCTAAATCTCTCTCGGATAATTGATTTCGCGAGCGGCTCACCTGCATCTCTTCGCGAGCTGATTTCTACCGTACCGCGCTGAGATTTTGGGACTTTGAAGCTTTCGACTTTGTCTGTAGACTATGCCCCCTTCCGTCCTTATAATATCAGTCAAATGAATACTAAGCGCAGTCAAGCCATGCAATTCATCTTTTTTATGGGGCTGGTGAGTCTCTTCGCGGACATCACCTATGAAGGAGGTCGCAGCGTCGCCGGTCCTTTTCTGGCCACGCTGGGCGCGAGCGCCGCATGGGTGGGTCTCGCCGCCGGCCTGGGCGATCTCTTGGGCTATGGACTGCGGTTGGTCTCCGGTTTCGTGGCGGACCGCACCAAAGCCTACTGGCCTTTGACGATCATCGGGTATGCCTGCATCTTCGCGATCCCTTTGTTGTGCGGTGTCTCTTCGTGGCCTGTCGCTGTTTTATTGATCTCTCTGGAGCGCGTCGGGAAAGCCATTCGGTCTCCGGCCCGCGATGCCATTCTTTCCTACGCGACGAAGGAGGTGGGCCGGGGATGGGGGTTTGCGATCCATGAGGCGATGGACCAGATCGGCGCGGTCACGGGCCCATTGCTTATCTCAGCGATCTTTGTTTTGAGAGGAGGCTATCGCCAGGGCTTTGCTCTTCTTTGGTTGCCCGCAGGCTTGGCGATAGGGGCTCTTTTGCTGGCTCGAAGCAGGATCGGCGAGCCTCGCCAATTTGAATCCCCCGCCGCAGGGGCGCCGGCCGGCACGGGCCGCGGTTTCTCCAGGATATTCTGGATGTATTCCCTTTTTACTTTTTTGTGTGTCGCCGGTTTTGCCAATTTCCAGATCCTTTCTTACCATTTCAAGGTCTCGCATGTCATCCCTGATTTCCAGATCCCGATATTTTACGCCATCGCCATGGCGGTGGATGGAGGGGTGGCTTTGTTGATCGGGAAATACTATGATAAGAGAGGTCTGCGGGCGCTATTAGCTTTGCCTTTCCTGACGGCCTTGATCCCATTTTTTGGCTTCTCATCAAGATATGGTTTCGTTCTGGCGGCGGTCCTCCTGTGGGGCGCGGCGATGGGGATCCATGAGACCGTCATGCGTGCGGCCATCGCCGATCTCACGTCCGTCGACAAAAGGGGGGCGGCGTATGGGATCTTTAACTTGATCTATGGAGGTTCTTGGTTCCTCGGCAGCAGCTTGGTCGGCCTGCTCTACGGAATTTCATCTGTTTCCATCATTGCTTTTGTACTTGTGACCCAGATCGCTGCGATTTTGGTCTTTATCCTTCTCCAAAGAGCCTCGCATCGGCCATCCGCCTCCGCAGGAACGCTCTGAAGACCGCAGGGGAATGTGAATAATGCTTACGCGGATGTCAATGCAAGTCCGCGATCGACCGGTGAAGCGAGTAATATGCAGGAGCCACGGATTTTAGTCTGCGGAGTCCCATGAAAAAAGATATCCACGAGGTCAGCTCCAAAGACCCTGTCGCGGCGAAGTCGCTGCGTTCTGCTTTTTGGGACGGGGTCTT
>JBFZAX010000100.1:0-5751 GCA_041308805.1 Candidatus Omnitrophota bacterium
CCAGGCCATCTTTCAGGGCGTTCTCTCCAACGCCTTCGCTGACAGCTCTTCTTCTTTCCTGAAAAAACTGAGGCGCTGCGACAATTCGTCGAAATCCACCTGGTGACCGTCGAATTCAGGGCCATCCACGCATCCGAAAACCGTCTTCCCCGCCACCCGGCAACGGCAGACGCCGCACATCCCGGTGGCGTCCACCATGACCGGGTTCAAACTCACCGTCGTGCGGATCTTCAAAGGCCGGGTGACCTCACAGACCGCTCTCATCATCGGCACCGGCCCAACGGCATAAACCAGCCCGCAGGCCTCTTCTTTTAAGAACTCTTCCAGCAGGGATGTGACCAATCCCCGCGTGCCGAGACTTCCATCGTTGGTCGCCACGCGGACCTCTTCACAGGCCTGCCGGATCTCCTCTTCGAGGATCAACAGGTCTTTTGTCCGGCATCCCAGCAGGCCGATGACGCGATTGCCGGCACCTTTGAAGACGCGCATGACCGGCAGGATCTCCGCCAGCCCCACGCCGCCGGCCACACAAACGACGGTCCCGATCTTCCGGGCGTCTGTCGGCCTGCCCAGCGGGCCCAGGACCGCGAAAAGAGACGCGCCCGCCTCCTTCATCCCCAGCCGCCGGGTGGAGGACCCGATCTCCTGAAAGATGACCGTCACCGCGCCCGAAGAAAAATCCGATCCGACGATCGTCAATGGAATGCGCTCGGCTTTTTCATCGCTCATGATCACTAGGAACTGGCCCGCGCGGGCGTGGCGCGCGACCTCGGGCGCGTGAACGACCATGCGGGTGATGTCCGTCGCAAGTTTTTGGACGCCGAAGACCTTATAGCTCATGGACCTTCCCCAGATCATCGATCAACCGGACGCGGACCCCCGGAAGCTCGGCCAGCATCGGCCTGCCGGCCTCGCCGCCTAAAACCACCAGGGCCGTGGCGAGGCCGTCGGCGGTGAACGCGTCAGGCGCCACCACGGTGGCGGAAGCGACCCCGGAGTCGGCCGGGTAACCTGTTTTCGGATTTATTATATGCGAATAACGCTTATTTTCAAAGATGAAAAACTGCTCGTAATCTCCAGAGGTCGCTGCCGCCTGATCAGCCAAGTCAAGCCGCAAGACCAGCGTTTCCGGAGGTCGCGCGCCCTGCACTCCCACCCGCCACGGTTTGCCCCGATGCCGGCCCAGGCAATAGAGGTCGCCGCCGGCATTGACGATCGCGGAGGGTACGCCGGCCTCCCTGAGCCTGCGCACCGCTTTATCCACGGCATACCCCTTGGCGACGCCCCCGAGATCGATCCGGACTCCCTCGTGCAGGAGCTTGACCCGCCGGGTCTCCGGGTCCAAATAAACCTTATCGAACCCCACCAGGCTTCGCGCGGCTTCGACCTCTTCCTTTGCAGGCAACCGGCCATTTTTGATCGCTTTCTTCCACAGCAAGGCCAGCGGCGCGACCGTCACATCGAAAGCTCCCAGGGAACGCTGCGTCAGCGCGGCAGAACGCTCGAGGACGTCGAAGAGATCCGCCGAAACGACAAGGTCGCCTTTTTGATTCAATAAAGAGAGTTCGCTCGTTTTATCGTAAAGACTGAATATCTTCTCCAGCCTGGCGAATTCATCGAAGACGATCTGCGAAGCCCTCGGGTCGGGCGACGTCACTTCCACATAAGTCCCCATGGCAAAGCCCGAGTTTCTGGTCACGTCTGAGCCGCAACCGGAAAGCAGGGCCAGTGCCGCAACGATCCCCCCCAGTTTTTTAATCCATCCGCTCATCGGTCCTTCCTATTTTTTGATCGTTTTCAACAGCTCGCCCGTCCCCAGGGTGTTCAAGACGTCCTCTTTCTTTAGCCAGGCCCGTCGGGCCAACCCGACGCCGAATCTCATATAATCGAGATGATCGGCCGCATGAGAATCCGTGCTGATCGCCAGCCGCACGCCGCTCTCTTTCGCCTGGCGCGCCGCCGTATCGCAAAGATCGAGCCGGTAAGGATGCGCGTTGATCTCCAGCGCCGTGTTCGTCTCCCGCGCCGCCCGGAAAACCTCGCGGAGGTCCAATTCATAAGCGTCGCGCGTCTTCCAAAGCCTGCCCGTCGGATGCGCAATGATATGGACGTGCTTGTTCGCGCAGGCCTTCAGGAGCCGCCGGGTGAGCTGGCTCTTGGACTGCTTGAACCCCGAATGGATCGCGGCCACCACCACATCGAACCGGCGCAGGATCTCGACGGGATAATCGATGCGGCCTTCGCTGTCGATCTCGACCTCCGACCCCAAAAGGATGCGCGTCCCTTTCAGGCGGCGCTGGACGCGCTCGATCTCCCTGATCTTTTTTTCGAGCCGCCGCCGGTCGAGCCCGTTGGCCACTTTAAGACTGACCGAATGATCCGTCAGGCACACATACTCATATCCCAACGCCGCCGCGCGGCGCGCCATGACCTCCACCGTGTCCTGGCCGTCCGAATGATCGGTGTGGACGTGAAGATCCCCTTTAATGGCCGTTCGCTCCAAAAGACAAGGCAGGCGATGGCGCCCTGCGGCCTCGACCTCGCCCGCGTCTTCGCGTAATTCAGGCGCGATATAATCCAGGCCGAGCTTCTGATACATCTGCGCCTCGGTCGCGCAAGCCAGCCGCCGCCCCCGCGCGTCAAATAGGCCGTACTCGTTGATCTTGTACTTTTTTTTGATCGCCAGCTGCCGCAGCTTGATGTTGTGGTCTTTCGATCCGGTGAAATACAGCAACGCGGCCCCAAAGGCGTCGGCTCCGAGGACGCGCAGATCGACTTGAATATCCTCGCGCGTCAACACCGAGGCCTTTGTCTTTCCCCGAGCCAGGACGGTCTTAACCTGTGGAAGACCGGCAAAAGCCGTGAAGACGCCCTCGGGATCCCGCGAAGCGACGAGGATGTCGATGTCCCGCACCGTCTCTTTCATCCGCCGCAGGCTTCCGGCAACGGATATATTCCGGGCCTGAGGGAACTGCTCCAACGCCTTGACAAAACCCTCAGCCACGGACGTTGCGGTCAACAGGTCCATCCGGTCCTTGCCTTGGCGGACCAGATCAAGGCCTTTAAGGATATTCTCGACTGTCTTTTGCCGGACCCCGGGTAATTCCTTGAGCCGGCCTGCCCGGGCGGCCTGCTCGAGACTTTTAAGGGAATCAATGCCTAACCGTTCAAAAAAAAGCTTAGCGGTTTTAGGGCCGACCGAGGGAACTTCGAGCACGTCGAGGACCCCCTGAGGAATTTCCTTCAGGAGCTCTTTGTAATACCGGCAAGTCCCGGTCGAAAGGATCTCTTCGATCTTCTCCGCCAGGTCCTTGCCGATCCCCGGGATCTCGCGCAGGCGGCCTTCGGAAAGGACCCCGTCCAGCCCTTGGGCCAGCCCCTCGACGTTCTGCGCCGCCCTCAGGTAGGCGCGGATGCGGAAAGGATTGTCCTCCTTGACCTCCAGCAGGCGCGCAATATCGCGCAATATCCCGGCGACCTCGCTGTTCGTCATGCTCCCGCCAGTTCGCCCGCGCGGCGGGCGCTCAAAAACCGCAGATCCATAAAACAATAAAAAACGAGACAGGCGCCCGCGGAGAAAAAGACGACGAGCGGCGCACCGAGAAGATGCGCCAGAAAGCCTGAAAGGAGATTGCCGAAAGGCAACAACCCCGTGAACATCATGATGAACGCGCCCATGGTCCGGCCGCGGTACGCGTCGGGAATATTGGTCTGAAGCAGCGTATTGACGAGCGACATGCTCGCCGACCCGCCGAAGCCCGCCCCCATCAGCATCAAAGCGGAAAAGACCAGCGACCGGGAAAACGAAAAAACGATCAACGACGCGTAGAAAAGGACGGTCATCTGCCGCAGCAGCAGGAATTTCGAAGCGGAGCCCTTGCGGGCTCCCAGGCTCAGAACGCCGATGAGCGCGCCGACTCCGCTCGACGACATGAGGATCGCCAGCCCCCGGGCGCCCGCTCCCAGGACCTCCTGGGCGAAGACAGGCATCAAAATGATATGGGAAGCGCCCAGAAGGCTGAAAACCCCCACCAGGACCAATAAAACCCAGAGAAGATCGTTGCTTCGGATGAGCGCCAACCCCTGGGCGATGTCCGTCCGGAACGAACGCCGGCCGGCGTCAGGATGCGCCGGCTTGCGGGTGATAAAGAAAAGGGCGCCCAGGACCGGCAGGAAGCTGAAAGCGTTCACATAAAAACATCCGGCCATCCCGACGGACGCGATCAGGACGCCGGCGAGCGCCGGCCCGATGATCCGGGCGGAGTTGAACGCCGCCGAATTGAGCATGATCGCGTTAAAAAGATGCGGCCGGCCCACGAGATCCACGACCATCGCCTGGCGGGCCGGGGCGTCAAAAGCCAAGACAAATCCGTTCAAAAAAGAAACCCCCAGCACCAAAGGCACCGTGACCGCGTCCTTCTGGACGAGAAAAGCCATGAAGGCGGCGAGCAGGGCGAAGACCAATTGGGTGGCCAGCAGCAGGTCCCGTTTTACGACGCGGTCCACCAGGACCCCCGCCGGAAGCGAAAACAAGGCAACGGGCAGATAATTCAAGAACCCGGTCAGGCCGAGCAGGAAAACGGAATCGGTCAATCGATAGACCAGCCAGCTCTGGGCCATCGACTGGACCCACGTCCCCATCAAAGAGACGAGCATCGCCGACCAAAAAAGACGGAACTCCCGGATCCTGAGGGAAGAGAACATGAAACCTTTAATAACCGATAAAATCCTCGGTGCGGATCTGAGAGTCGGGAAGCATCAGCTTCTCCCTCAACATCGTCTTCATCGCCTCGACCATCCCGGGCGGCCCGCAGATGTAAAAGACGCGCTCGGCGTGATCCGGGATCTCCCGCCGGACCATTTCATCATCGATGTATCCGACCCGGCAACCCGCCACCTTCTCTTCGCAATGCGTAAGGGTATAGACGACCCTCAACCGCTCGTTGAGCTTCTGCATCTGGGCGAAGTCATGGCGGAAGATGAGGTATTCCGGGGTGCGGCTCGAATACAACAGGACCATGCTGGAGGAGAGATGCTTATCCGCCGCGTATTTGAAGATGCTGCGGATGGGGGTGATGCCGATACCGCCGCTCAAAAAAGCGACAGCCGGATATTCGCCCTCAAAGGTGAACTTCCCTATGGGCAATCGGATCGCGCACGAGGCGCCGACGGTCAACGCGTTCAGGGCCTTGGAGAATCCGCTCTCCGTGAGCTTTTTCGTGAACTCTATATACCCCTCCTCCGTCGGCGAACTGGAGATCGAAAAAGCCTTCGGGACATCTTTGCCGGCGACCGGCAGCGTCAGGATCAGGTACTGCCCGGGCCTGTACGGGACCGGACGGTCGAGCTCAAACCGGAACGTCTTGACATCACAGCAATGGGTAATGATCTCGCTGAGCCTAAGTTTTAAGTTTTCCATATTATTTAGACCCCTCCACCTCAGCCTTATTCCCCCATCACCTTCACGATGACCCTTTTGCGGCGCTGTCCGTCGAATTCAGCGTAATAGACCTGCTGCCAGGGACCGAAATCAAGCTTACCGTCGGTAACAGGGATGACGACCTCATGATGGACCAAAAGGCTCTTGAGATGCGCGTCCGCGTTCGATTCTCCGGTGCGGTGATGGGCGTAATCGCGGCAAAACGGCGCCAGCCGTTCGAGCATCTCATCGATGTCCTTGATGATCCCCTCCTCTTCGTCGTTCACATAGACGCCGGCGGTGATATGCATCGCGGACACCAGGACCATCCC
>JBFZAX010000101.1:0-5428 GCA_041308805.1 Candidatus Omnitrophota bacterium
CTTCACGACCGCGAACTGCTCCAAGTTAAGCCTCAGCTCGTTGAGATGGATCTTTCCCTGGAACACCTGCGGCAGATCGTAACGGACGTACAGTTGCGGCAGATCGAGCATCAGCTTTTCAGGAAAGCCCGCGGAATTGTAGACCTTTAGGTCGCCGATCTCAAACACCGGCCGGAAGATCCCCACGTCGATCTTATCGACTTGTACGCCCAGCCCCGTCACCTGAGCGACGACCGTGCTGACCGCCGCTTTAAGGATCGGCCCGCGGAAGACCACCAAAAGGACGAGCCCTATGACGACGGCCAGGATGATATTGCGGATAAGTTTCATGACGCGCCTCCCAATCTTTTACGGACGATATCGCTGAGCATCTTGCTATCCGCGCGGCCTTCCGTGCGGGCCAGGACCTCTTTCATCACGCGCCCCATATCCTTCATGCCGGAAGCGCCCGTCTCGGCAGCCACGGCCTCGACCGCGGCGGCGAGCTCGGCCTCCGACAGCGCCTGAGGCACATACGTCTTAAGGACACTCAACTCCGCAGCCTCCTTGTCGACGAGGTCCTGCCGGCCCCCCTTCTGGAACTGCTCGATCGACTCCTGGCGCTGCTTGATCAGTTTTTTGACGACCCCGACCGCGTCGGCGTCTTCCAGACGATCCTTTTTTTTATCGATGGCGCAATATTTCAGCTCCGATCGCAAAAAGCTCAGGGTGCGCGTGCGGACCTCATCGCGCGCCTTCATCGCCTCTTTATAGTCCGCGGCGATCCTGTCTTCGATCATAACTCCCCTCCTTAATAATAAAGCGAGACCCCGAGCAGATACTCCCAGGCTTCGATGCCGCCGTTAGGCTCCTTGATCGAAGCGTTGGAGACGTGACGATACCGGGCCCCGGCGTTGAGGGCCAGGTCGTCTTTCAAGAAGAAGATGACTCCCGCACCGCCCGCGCTGACAAAATTGAATTGGGTCGACTGCTCGTAAGTTTGCAGCGACATGTAGTAAGGCCCTGTCCCGGCCTCGATATAGGGATAGAACCGGTCGGTCAACGGGAACCCGTATTTGAGGAAGAACGGCAGGGCGAACTCGACATTGCTGTCCGGCGAGATGATCCCGCCGATATAGGGTTCATAGACGAGCTCCAGAAGCCCCTTCGTCCTGATGCCGAACTTCTCGGCAAAAGGCTTCAGGTCAAAACCGAACCGCAGACCCAGGGGAATGACCTGCATCTCATCCTGGTCCACCAAGTCTCCGTGTATATAACCAGAGAATACGCCGACTTCTTGAAGCCACTTAGCCACGCCCTCCGAAGGCCTATCAGCCGCAGCGGCCGACGCGAATATAAAAACAGTACCGATCAATAAAAAAGCGACTTTTTTAAAACTCGCGCCGATCCCCCCTCCTTATGGTTGTTTATCTTCCTGCGTCGCCTCAGGCGAGATCTGCGGGGCCTTCTCCAATGCCGGAAAGACCAGGCCGGCGACCTTCTGAGTCAAGATCCGGCTCAAAGAAGCAACCTCCACTTGAGTGTTGCCGTCGGGCATGGGATCGAAGAACACGCCCGCTTGCGTCGTGTCCACATGGCCGGCGAAATTCATGGCCGCGAGATAACGCTGGCGGCGGTCTTTCAGATACACCTTCGCCCCGGAGTCCCGCAAGGCCTTCTGCGCGGTAACAAAGGCTTCCGGGACGGTCAGAGGGAACTCCTGTCGGACCCCTTCGGCGCGCGCCGACTCCAGATGCTCGATCGACGACCCCCAGATCTTCTTTCCGGCCTCCTGAAGCGAAGCGCAACCAGCCAGAAAAACCCCCGCGGCGACCAACGCCGCCGACCACCCGATATTCCTCCCCGGACGGGCCATCTTGCCGCTCCTAAAGATATTCATTCAGTTCTGTTTCAATATGGTCAAGCCGTTTTTCAAGGTCCCGCAACGCTTCATTCATACCCAGGATGACGGAGCTCAACAGTTCCTGCCATACGGGGTTATTGCGGCTCTTCTTCTCTACGCGCTCGATCATGCGCTGGAGCCGGACGATACGACCGTGGATCGCGATACAACGGTCTTTCAGGGGGGCGATCTTCGATCGAGACGCCCCGCACGCTGCCTTCTTTTTCATCGCGCTCCTCTTTGCTCCCCAGGCATTATAACCAACAGGCCTGGAAAATCCAGACAAAACTCGCCCGGTCGCCGACCCTGATCCCGTGACGCCGCGCAAACCCCGCGTTGACCTCCAGGACATAACGGCTGGGCGCCACCGGCTGGAAAACAGGCGCCTGCGCGAGCGAGCCCGGCGGAGGTCGGAAAGGCTTCATGTCTTCGACCATATCCACGACCTTCCGGTCCTTGTCGAGCCAAATAACATCCAGGGGGATCGACATGTCCTTCATCCAGATCCCCCAGCGGCCATCCTTCTCGAAGACAAAGAGCATGCCGCGGTCGGCAGGAAGGCTCGCGCGGCCCATCAGCCCTTTCTGGCGGGACGCAAGCGTCCGGACCACCTCGACCTTCACGCACGCCCCTCCCAGACAGACCCGGCGCCCCCCGCGAGCGGCAAAAAACAAGGCTGAGGAGACCAGAACAACGACCAGCGCCCCTTGTCCGATCTTTCGCAGCATCGACGGTTACTTTTTTGCCTTGGAGACGACGCGGACCAAAGAATTGATGACGTGCTCGACCTTGTAAAAATCCAGGGACTTTTCCAGAAAAGCGTTGGCGCCGAACTTATAAGCCTGGAGCCTCAGGTCCTCGTCGCCGTGGGCCGTGAGGATCACCACCGGCACCCTGGGCTTGGTCTTACGGATCTGCTCTAACGTCTGCAGCCCGTTGAGGCCAGGCATGGAAACATCCAGGAAGATGACGTTCGGCGTCGCCTTCTTCAGCGCCTCCAGGGCCGCCTCGCCGCTGGTGACCGCCTGGACTTCATAGCCCTGCGACATAAACCACGTCTCCATGGAACACAGGAAATCCTGCTCGTCATCGACGACAAGGATATGGAGCTTTTTCTTCTCTGGGCGGGTAAATGGAAACATGGCGTTCCCCTTATTTGGCGTCCTTGAACTGTTTGGGGATGACGAAGATGAAACGGCTCCCCTTCCCTTTTTCGCTCTCTACCCACATAGCCCCGTGATGCAGCTGGACGATCTCCTTGGCGATCGGCAAGCCCAGTCCGGTCCCCGTCGTGCCGGCAGGCGCCACCAAGCTCGCCTGCTCGAACTTATTGAAGATGCGCTCGACATCTTTCGGATCGATCCCGATCCCCGTGTCCGTGACCGCTACTTCCACGCACGGCTCCGGACAGAGGCCCTCCTTGGAATCGAGAGATTTTACAAAAACCCGGACCTCCCCTTTCACGGGCGTGAATTTTAAGGCATTGCCCAACAGGTTCACGAGGACTTGCGTGATCCGGTCACGGTCCGCGAAGACCGTCATCGGCTCGGTCCCCGGCTCATAAAGAACAGGGATCTGCTTATCGCCGGCCCAGCTGGCCAACGTCGAGCACACGTCCTTGATGACGTCACGCAGGTCGAAAGAGACAGGCCGGACCGACACCCGGCCCGCATCCAGGCGCGCCATATCCAGCAGGTCGTTGATCAGGCGGTTCAGCCGGTCGAGATTATTCTTTGAGATGGCGAGGAAACGCTGCTGGTCATCGTTGATCGGGCCGGTCGTCTGGCTCAGGATCAGCTCTACCGACTTCTGGATGGCGACCATCGGGGTCCTGAGCTCATGCGTCACCAGATTGACGAAATTAGCCTTCATCTCATCGAGCTCTTTTTCGCGGGTGACGTCGCTTAAGACCGTCACCATGCCCACGGTCTTGCCGTTCTCGTTCTCGACGACCGCGCCGCTCGCCCGCAGGATCCTCTTGGTCAGCTCATCCTTGCTCTTGAGCTCGATCTCCGTGGTGATCTTGGTCTCATCCCCCTCTTCGAGCGACCCCTTGGCCATCGCCAGCAGATGCTCGTCCTTGATGCACTCGGCGAGGGATTGTCCGACCGATTCCTTCATCTCCCGGCCCATCATCTTCTCGGCGGCCGGGTTCATCATGACGATCTTGCCCGTGCTGTCGACGACCACCAGGCCGTCCGCAAGATGGCGCATGACCCCTTCCGCCCGCTCTTTCTCGACGGTCAACCGGCTGTTCTCCCGCGTCAGCGCCTGCGTGGCCGCGGTGACCCGGCGCCCCAGCTCCTGGTCAAAGCGCTCGGACAATCTCGTGAGCTTGGCGAGCTTCTTCTTGGAGACAAGCACGTCTTCATCTTTAGCGAGCTCCGCCTCGACCTTCTCCACAAAGGCCTTGGCCTCTTCGGCCGGGTTGCCCGCCTGCGTGAGACGTTCGATCAGCTTCGGAAAGATCCTCTGCGGATCTTCTTCATCGGCCAGGATCTTGGCCGCGCTGCCGAGCCCTTTCTTGGGCGATGCGCGGTACACCGAAAAAGCCGCCTCCAGCATCGCGATCTTGATGTCGTCGGCGCAGGACTCGATGACCGATTCGGCGGATGACGAAAAAGCGCTCAGGTCCTCCTTATGGAAAGAATCGAAGAGCTTCTGGATGAAACGCCCCGGATCCCGTTTTTTTTCGACCAAATGGAAGACGACGTGCTCCGACAGCCAGGCGACGAACTTTTTGATGACCCCCTCAAAATCGCCGGTCTCCTTGGCGCTGTCGATCACCGCCTGCGCCACCTTTGAGACATTACGGTCCAACTCTTCGAAGACCCGCTCTGAGTCCGCCTCTATCTGAGGGGTTTTCCCCGTCAAAAATTCCTTGATCTCGGAATAAACCTCTTTGCGCGAATCCTCGAAAAGGGACTCAACGCCACCCGAAGGCTTGCTCCCGCCTGCCGCCTCCTTGCCGACGACCTTCTGGTCATCGTCGATCTTCTCATAATGGAGCTTCCGGATCTTGATATGCTCGGTCCCTTGGAGCAGGATCTCCGGAACAGGCGCCGGCCGTCCGCCGTCCAATACCGCCGACGCTGCCATGGCCCGCACGAAATCCGAGAGCTCCTGGTGCGTCAATCCCGCCTGAAAAGCCGCCCCGTCAAGTTTAAGGGATTTGAATTTATCGCAGACCTCCCCGACCCCCAAGGTCGCGCTGTCGAGCGGGTCATTATTCACCACCATCTCCCCGGCATTAAGCCCTACCGCCACCAACACCTCGGGCTGTTCTTTGAGAAGAGCGCTGAACATGGTGAACAGGTTGCTCAAGATCTCTTTGCTGATAGGGTGTTCGACCGAATAAAGGGAGAGCCGCTTGAAGGCGAGGAAAAGGGACTTGAAGACCTCTTTATGCAGGCTTTTTGTATCCGCCATAGGCCGTTAAGGTTGTAAAAATGCGCTTAATTTCTTATTTTACAGTCTTTAAAGAAAAATATCAATATAGGAATCCTGGAACAAGACCGCGAACGCCAGGGATCAATCGTCGTGATG
>JBFZAX010000102.1:0-4815 GCA_041308805.1 Candidatus Omnitrophota bacterium
AGGGGATGTTCTTTACGGGCATCGGCATGAACTCAAAGCTCTTTAGGGTCTATGACGTGGAGACCGATGTCCTGAACCTTGATCTGCATAAGTTGCGCCACATCATCACTCCGTCGGTCGCCTACCGGTATCAAGCCGATCCGGTGGTCGATCCGACGCAGCTGCTTGAGCTGGATGAGACGGAGGACCTGTGGGGCGGCCAGCGCCTCTCCTTTGCGCTGCAGAACAAATTTCAGACCAAGAGGGAGGGCCAGAGCGTGGACCTCGCGACCCTTTTGCTGAAGACGGATTACCACCTCGACAGGATCGAGGGGTCGAAGGGCTTCCAGGACTTTGAATATGACCTGGAGTTCAAGCCTTACAGCTGGTGGGAGTTCGATTCGGACGGCGAGTTCGACATGCAGGGCGGATTTTTCAAGGACATCCACGCCGACCTCTGGGGCACGATGGGGCAGGTCAGGGCGGGCGTTGGTTATCTGTTCGAGAAGGATGAAGAGAGCCAGATCACGGCCGGATTCATCACGCCGCTGAATCCTTTCTGGAAGTTTTCTATTTACGAGCGGTTTGACATAAAGACGGGCGACCTCGAAGAGCAGGAATACCGCCTGAGCCGGGACCTGCATTGCTGGTTCTTGGATTTCATCGTCAATGACCGGGAGGACAACGGGGTGGCTTTTCTGGTCGCCGTCAAGCTGAAGGCATTCCCGGATATCGGGGTCAACGCGGAGCATTCGTTCGCGACCCCGCGCACCAACGATTGATCGAACGCCCCGCAGGGGCAAGGACCGAGGAGCGACATGAATATTGCGATCATAGGGACAGGGTATGTGGGGCTGGTCACCGGCGCGTGTTTTGCCGAGCTGGGCAACAAGGTTATCTGTGTGGACAACGATGCTTCCAAGATCCGCTCGCTGAAGAAGCTCAAGATCCCTATCTACGAGCCGGGATTGGAAGAGCTGGTGCGCCGCAACAGCCGCAAAGGCCGCCTGTCTTTCACCCAGGACATCCGCCAGGCGGTGAAGCGCTCGACCGTGATCTTCATCGCCGTCGGGACGCCTCCGAAAGAGAACGGGGAGGCGGATCTGACGGGCATCGAGAACGTGGCCTGTTCCATCGCCCGGGCCATGGATTCATACCGGCTGGTCGTGGAAAAGTCCACCGTGCCGGTTGAGACGGGCCATTGGGTCAAGCATACGATCGCGATCCATAAAAAGAAGAGCGTGACTTTTGACGTGGCCTCGAACCCGGAGTTCCTGCGCGAGGGGCAGGCCATCAAGGATTTCTTTCATCCGGACCGTATCGTCATCGGCGTCGAATCGAAAAAGGCCGAGGGGATCCTCAAGGAATTGTATTCGGGGGTCGACGCCAGGCTGCTGGTGACTGATATCCGCTCCGCGGAGCTCATCAAGCACGCTTCCAATTCGTTCCTGGCGCTGAAGATCTCTTACATCAATGCGGTGGCGAAGATCTGCGAGCTCTCCAAAGCCGATATCGACAAGGTGGCCGAAGGGATGGGGATGGATAAGCGCATCGGCCGGACCTTTCTGGACGCGGGCATCGGGTTCGGGGGATTCTGCCTGCCGAAGGACCTTGACGCTTTCATCCGCATCTCATCCAAGCTCGGGTACTCTTTTGATCTGTTGAAGGAGGTCAAGGGGATCAACGAATTCCAGAAAGAGGATTTTGTCCGCAAGATCGAGAACCATTTGTGGAACATCAAGGATAAGACGATCGCCGTCCTGGGGCTGGCGTTCAAGCCGGATACCGACGATATGCGCTTCGCCCCTTCTATCGATATTATCCAGTCGCTGCAGAGGCACGGGGCCAGGATCCGGGCTTTCGATCCCCAGGCCATGGGCCGGGCCAGGGAGGTCCTCAAGGGTGTCCGTTTCTGCCGGGATGCTTATGATGCCGCGAAGGCCAGCGATTGCCTGATCGTTTTGACGGAATGGAACGAGTTTAAGGAGCTGGATCTCAAGAAGATCAAGAAGCTCTTGCGCCAACCCCTCATTTTCGACGGCCGCAATGTGTATGATCCTTCTTTGATGGAATCCTGCGGTTTTACTTATATTTGCGTCGGGCGCTGAGCGCCCCGATCGGGAGGTTTTACGCATGCAGACCGTGTTGATCACCGGAGGGGCGGGTTTTTTGGGATCGCATCTTTGCGATCTTTTTCTGGAAAAGGGATATCGGGTCCTGTGCCTGGACAATATGATCACGGGAGCCGGGCAGAACATCAGACACCACGATGGGGACTCCCGGTTCGCTTTTGTTTCGCATAATATCGCGGCGCCTCTTTTTATCGAGGAGCCTGTTCATTGCGTCCTGCACTTTGCCTCACCGGCGAGCCCGGTCGATTACGCCACGCATCCGATCCCGACGCTCAAGGTCGGCTCTCTGGGCACCCATAATTGCCTGGGGTTGGCCAAGGCGAAGAACGCGCGCTTCCTTTTGGCGTCCACCTCGGAGGTTTACGGAGACCCCCAGGTCCATCCTCAGCCCGAGGATTATTGGGGGCACGTGAATCCCGTCGGGCCCCGCGGCGTTTACGACGAAGCTAAGCGTTTCGCCGAGGCGATGACGATGGCGTACCATCGGGTCCACGGCCTCGACACCAAGATCGTGCGGATCTTCAATACTTACGGGCCCCGGATGCGGCTTAACGATGGCCGGGCGATCCCAAATTTTGTGACCCAGGCGCTCCAGGGAGAGCCGATCACGGTCTACGGCGACGGGTCTCAGACCCGTTCGTTCTGTTATGTCACGGACCTGGTCGAGGGGATCTTCCGGCTGCTTGAATCTCCTTTGCACGAACCTGTCAACCTCGGCAATCCGTCGGAGGCGACGGTCCTGCAGCTCGCTGAGGCCATCATTCGCCTTTCAGGGAGCAAGAGCCGGTTGGACTTCATGCCGTTGCCTCAGGATGATCCTAAGCAGCGCCGCCCGGATATCACGCGGGCCAGGAAACATCTGGATTGGCAGCCCCGCGTCGGCCTTGAAGAAGGGCTCAAGGTCACGCTGGAGTGGTTCAAAAGCCGACTGGCGCCGTGAAAGAAAGACCGGTTCGCCGCTGTAACTTAACCCCGCTCAGCATCTCCGGCCGCACCCGTTGATTTCCTATGCGCATCGATTTTCATATCCATTCGCGTTATTCTTTTGACTGTTTCCTCGAGCCGGCTCAGATCATCGCCCTGGCAAAAGAAAGGGGCCTGGATGGTTTGGCCGTGACCGACCACGACACCATGGCGGGCGTGGAAGAGTTCCGGCGTTTGTCCCAGGGCTTGATCATCATTCCCGGACAGGAGATCTCGACGCCCCAGGGTGATATTTTAGGGTTGTTTTTAAAAGAGGAGATCGGTGGGAATGTGGGCGCGCCAGAGGCGGTCCGGCTTATCCGCCGGCAGGGAGGGTTGGCCGTTTTGGCGCATCCTTTCAAATGGCCCCATCTGACCCGCTCTCGGGTTTTTTTGGAATCGTTCGACGCCATTGAGGTCTTCAACGCCCGCAACAATATTCCGCTTCCTTTCTACGAGAACCACCTGGCGGCTTCCGCCGTGCGCAGGTATGGGCTGCCTTTTTTGGCAGGCAGTGACGTCCACGAGGCGTTTGAGGTGGGGATGGCGCGGACGGTCTTTGATTTTCACGTCTCTGAATATGACGAGGAGAAGATGAAGAGGGCACTCAAGGAAGTCCGGGTCCGCGTGGAAGGCCGGGAGGTCTCTTTGGCGAAGGAGATCGTCAGTCATTTTCGCCGCGCGATCAAAGGAGTTCTTCGATGATGAACGCCTGGGATAAGGCCCGGATGCTGTGGCGCGTCATCGGCCCTTCCCGCCAGCCGAAGGTTTTCTCTTTTCACGACTGCCTTCCGGACGTCTTTTCGGGATATATCGACCTTTTGCTCTCCAAGAGATACCGTTTCTTGAAAGGATCGGACCTGGCCGACAGGATAGGTTCCCGCGGGTTTCGCGCCGCGTCGGGGCCGGGGAGCAAGAGACGGGAAGCGCTCATGACCTTTGACGACGGACGACGAAACTGCTGGACGGTCATCTTCCCGCTGCTTAAGAAATACAGGATCCCGGCGATCCTTTTTGTCATCCCTTCCCGGATCGCGGATACGAACGAGTCCTATCCCAGCCTCGAGGATTACTGGAAGGGGAAGGTCTCCTGGGAGAACCTTTTTTTGAGCCACCGCCGCCAGCCCTACCTGACCTGGAGAGAGCTTGAGGCGATGCGGGACAGCGGGCTCGTCGAGATCTGTTCCCACGGTATGGAACACCGGATTGTCGGCGTCAGCGCGAGGGTCCTTGACTTCCAGCACCCCGGGGTTTACGAGATGCCGGTTTACTTCGATGAATGGTATCAGGCCGGCCGGCCGCCGCTCGACAGCCAATGGGGGATCCCCGTCTACGAAAGGACGTGGGCACCGTTCGCGAGCAACGAATTTGACCCGGACCGGAGGGCCGACGCGACGATCAACGATTTCGTCAAGAAGAACGGCGGATATCTTTTTTTCAAGAAGAAGGATTGGCGACGCCGGCTCTTTGAATTCCACCGGGCCCAAAAGGTCCCGCACGGGTCCGGCCGATTCAGGAAGTTGGCTCACGGCGAGGATCTGGCATGGTCGGTTACGGAGTCCCGGGCGGCCGTGGAGCGGCGGCTCAAAGTCCCTTGCCCGTTCTTTTCCGCCCCTCTTTACCTGGTCCAGAACGGCGTCATCGCTTCGCTTTCGGCCGCCGGTTACAAAGCGGCGTTCGGCGGCTTCAAGCCTCGCCCCCGCGATCGCTTCTGCGGCCCCCGTAAGCCGTCGTTTGACCT
>JBFZAX010000103.1:0-12118 GCA_041308805.1 Candidatus Omnitrophota bacterium
CGCGCAGGGCGAGGTCCAGCTGACCCTGCGTCAGCACGCCCTTCTTGATCAGCAAGTCGCCGAGCTTAAGCATGGTTGGTCCGCTCTCTGGTCCGTCCGTTGCCCGCTGCTAAACTTGAGACTAACAGCCAGACTCCCAGTCTCAAGTTTGTTCGGTAAGTTGAGACTATTAGTCTGGCTGTTAGTCTCAACTTCGTCACGCGGCGCCGAGAGCGCCGCGCATATAGAACTCTTCGTCCGCCGAGCTGTCCATGCGGCCGGACATGATCTTTTCGCACCCCGCGAGGGTCTCCTCCAGCGTCACGTACTGCCCCTTGCGGTTCGTGTAGACCTCCGCCGAAAAGAAAGGCTGGGTCAGAAAATTATCCAGCTTGCGGGCGCGGTGGAAGATCGTGCGGTCGTTCTTCGAAAGGTCTTCGATGCCGATGATCGCCACGATGCGCTGGAGCTCCTCGTATTTATGGAAAAGGCGGATGACCTCCTGGGCGATCTCGAAATGCCTGTGCCCGACGACATCCGGGTTCAGGTAGGCCGAAGACGACATGAGCGGGTCGATGGCGGGATAAAGCCCCCGCTGCACCCGCAGCCGCGACAGGACCAGGATGGAATCCAGATGAGCAAAGATGCACACGACCGCCGGGTCGGTCAGGTCGTCCGCCGGCACGTAGACCGCCTCGATGGCGGTGATCGACCCGCCCTTGTAGGACCGGATGCGCTCGTGGAACTCGCCGATCTCGCTCGTCAGGGTCGGCTGGTAACCCGTCTCCGACGGGATGCGGCCCAGCAGGGCGGAGAGCTCGCTGCCCGCCTGCGCGAACCGGAAAACATTATCCATCAGGAAAAGCACGCTGTGGCCCTGCAGCTGCAGCGACTCAGCGACCGCGATGCCGGTGGAGACGACCTCAAAGCGCGCGCCCGGCGACTCGTCCATCTGGCCGAAGACGAGGACCGACTTCGGCAGGATGCCGCTGTTCAGGAACTCGAAGTAAAGCTCGTTGCCTTCGCGGATACGCTCGCCCGCGCCGGTGAACACGCACATCCACTGCTGCTTCTTGATGATGTTATGGATGATCTCCAGGGTCAAAATGCTCTTGCCCAGGGCCGCGCCGCCGAGGACCCCGGTCTTGGTGTTCTTGATGAGGGGAAAGAGCAGGTCGATCATCTTAATACCCGTCTCGATGATCTCAAACCCCGCCGCCCCTTTATAGTTCAGGCTCACCCGCTCGCGGGTCTGGCCGCGGCGCACCGGATAATCCTGGCCCGGCGGCAGCGCCCCTTTGTTGTCCAGCGGCTCGCCCAGCACGTTCACGACCCGGCCCAGCACCCGCTGGCCCATGGGCACCATCAGCGGCCGGCCGGTCGGCGCCACCGCGGCGTTGCGCGCCAGCCCGTACGTCGGCGTCAGCGCGAAACAGCGCACCACATTCCCCTCCCGGTGCTCGATCGCCTCCAGGACCACTTCCTGGCGGTCCTGCGTGGAGGTCCTCAGGATCTCATGCAGCGACGGCAGCGCGCCGCCGTGCGGGAAGACGACGTCGACCACCGGACCATGGACCGCCGAAACGCGGCCCCCGGCCCCCGCCCCGCCGGGCGGCGCGGCCCACGACACCTGAGAAAGGTCAGCAGCGCTCATGCCACCTCCCTTTCATGCCCGATATAGCTCTTCCACTGCAGACGGCTGGCGAATATCTCGCGGATGTTCTTGTCGCTCTTCTCATGGAGGTTGCGGAAAAAATCGTATTGGAGCCGCCGGTGATAAAGGCCGATCTCTTCGTGGCTGCCTTCCAGATGGATCAGGCGCGCCGCGCACTCCGAGAGCTTGCTCTCCCAAAAGATGTCGTAGATCCTCTGCAGGAGCCACGCGCGGGCGAGGAAATCCACCCCGTCGGTGAGCGCCGGCTCCACCGGGATCGGCCTGCGGCGCGCGCCTTTGCGGCGGTCGGACCACTTCTGGCCGAAGATGTCCCGGCACGGCAGCAGGCGGGTCACGTCCGGCCGCTGCGCCGTCAGCGACATGAACTGCGGATACGCGCACAAGACCGTGCCGATCTTGCCCTCCGTGAACCGGGCGATCAGGAGCTCGCGCACCGCCACCGCCCGCTGATACGTGATCTCGTCGCTGATACCGGGCAGGACCGTGAACGCCCCCGTCTGCGTTTCGGAAAGATAGCGGGCGCCGCGCTCGCCGATAACGACCAGCTCGTCGTCGCCGCCGCCCTGCTCGAGCCCCGCGTTGATGACCGAAGCGTTCAGCCCGCCCAGGAAGCCTTCGTCGGAGGTGACGAGCAGGATGAGCTTGGGCAGATGGGCCCGCTCCTTCAGGAAAGGGTGCGTGTGGTGCGGGGCCTCGATCTCCGAAAGAAAATCATTCAGGCGGTTGCGGTATCCTTCGAACTCCTTGCGCCGGTGCTGGAGGCCGCGGAACTGCGCCGCGGTGGCGGCCTTGAGGACCTCGATCATGGCCTGCAGCTCTTTCGCGAACCGCAGGCTCTCCTTCAATCTTACGAGCGACAGCATCAACAGCCCCCTAAAGGATCTTCTTCTCGCGGAAGAACTCGACGAAAAGATGGTCGAGCTCTTCTTTGGTCTCCATCGCCAATGTCTTCTGCTCCCCGATCGTCTTTAAGAGTCCGGCGTTCTTGCGGGAGATATAGTCGATGATCTGGGCCGCGAACACCGCGAGCCCCTCGGTCGAAAGGATCTCGAGGATCTTGCGCTGGAAGGCGTAGAAGAGGACGATCATCTCCGTGTCGTTGACGGTCCGGTGCGGCGCCTGGGTGAACAGCTGGGTCAGGGCCTCCCCGCGCCGCAGCTTCTCGGAGATCTCCGTCGACAGTTTCGTGCGCACGCGCAGCATCCGCAACAGCTCCTTATACTGCGCGTAATCCAGGCGCAGGCTCGCGCTGACCTCGCGCAGCGCCGGGCTCTGGACCTTGCTGCCCAGGCGCGAGACCGATAAGGCCAGGTCCACGGCGGGCCGGAAGCCCTCGTGAAAAAGGGCGCCGGAGATATAGATCTGGCCGTCCGTCATGGAAACGAGATTGCTCTGGATATAGCCGGTGATGTCGCCCGCGAGCGTCTCGACGATGGGCAGGAAGGTCATCGAGCCCGATCCCCGCTCGACGTTGAGCTTGGCGGCCCGCTCCATGAGCTGGGAATGCAGGTAAAAGATGTCGCCGGGGTAGGCCTCGCGGCCGGGCGACCTTTCCAGGAGCAACGACAGCTCGCGGTAGATCCAGGCGTGTTTGGTCAGGTCGTCGAAGACGACGAGAGAATCGCGGCCGCTGTACATGAAATGCTCCCCGATGGCCGCGGCCACGTAAGGAGCCAGGTACTGCTCGCCGGACGAGGTCGAAGCCGAAGCGGCCACGACGACCGTATATTCCAGGGCATCCGCCTCTTTGAGGACGCGAATGGCTTTCAGCAGCGAAGAGTGCGCGCCGCCCACCCAGCAATAAACGCAGGAGACGCCCTTGCCTTTCTGGTTGAGGATCACGTCGAGGGCGAGGCTCGACTTGCCGGTCTGCCGGTCGCCGATGACCAGCTCGCGCTGCCCCTTGCCGATGGGCAGGACCGCGTCGAGGATCTTGATGCCGGTGTACAGCTGCTCGGTGATCGGGATCCGGTCCAGCACGCCCGGCGACCGCCGGAAGACCGGGCCGGTCTCGTCGGAAATGATAGGAAGGTCTTTATCGTCCAGGGGCTCGCCCAGGCTGTTGACGACGCGGCCCAGCAGATGGGGCCCCACGGGGACGCGGAAGACCTCCGCCGAGCCGATGACGGTGGACCCCAGGCGGATATCCTTTTCGTCGCCCAGGACGAAGGCCATCACTTCCCGCTCGTCGAAGTCGATGACGAGCCCTTTGCGCTCCGTGTCTTCGAACTCGATCAGCTGGCCGTAGGCGCACGTCGGCAGTCCCTCGATCTTCACGATGCCGCGCTTCGTCTCCTTGACGACGCCGACCTCCTTGATCTCCAGCGGCTCGATATTCGCGAACGCGTCGGGCGGCATGATCTCTCCCTAAGCTCCCTTGGAACGCATGGTGCGCATCGCTTTCATCAGTCGGTTCTTCAGGCTTCCGTCGATGACCACCCCGCCGAGCCGGATGACCAGCCCCAGGATCAGGCCCGCGTCCACTCTTTCTTCGACAGGCAACTCGTGCCCCAGCTTGGCAAAAAGGATCTCCCTGAGCTTTTTTTCTTCTTCGGGGGTCAGCGGCCAGGAGGTGATGACCTCGGCGCGGGAGGCCGGGGAAGAGAGACGGCCGGGGTCCAGCTTCTTGCACTGCTCGATGAGCTCGTCGATCAACTGGACGTGCAGGACCTTGAGGTCCTGCTGGCCGAAAGTGAACTTGATCAGCTCCTGGGCCAGCTCGATCGCCCTCTCCTCGACGCCCCGGGCGACCTCCTCCTCGATCTGCCGGGCCCGTTCGTTGGCCTCGGTCATGATCTTGCGCACGTCGTTCTGGGCGCGCTCCTGGGCTTCATGGAGGGTGCGCTCCGCCGCGGCTCTCGCCTGGTCGACGATCGCCTTCGCCTCTTCCTTGCTGCGGCCGATCTCCGCGTCGCACTGGACGCGGGCGCGCTCGATCTCTTTGTTGAGGACCTCCTCTTTCTCGAGGCTCTCCTGGTGCAGGACCTGCAGGCGGTTCAAGGCGCTCTTGAGCTGGCTGCCGAAGAAAAAATGGAGGACGCCGACGATGACGGCGAAGGTGAGGATCTGCAGCAGGATCAGCGAGAGGACCATGGACCTTGCGCGCGCGCGGCGCGGGGCGCTGTTGTCATTTGAAAAGGTTGTAGATCATGATCAGGGCGATGACCGCGATGCCCTCGGCGAAGAGGAAGGCGAACATCAGGGCCACCAGGATCTTCGGCGCCGCGGCGGGGTTGCGGCCGACGGCCTTCACGGCGCCGTAACCGACGAAGGCGATGATCAACGACGGCCCCAGGGTGCTTAAGAACATCACGATCGCGATTGTTAAGTTTCTCATAAGCTTCCCTCTCGCCTGCCAGAAATCAGCCCCGCCCGCGGGCGAACGAAATAAAGACTATCCAAAGAAGACTAGAAATATGCTCGCAGCGAAGGCTGGAATAGCATGCTCGCGAAATATATAGAAATACGTGGAAATAAGTTGTGTCGTTCTGCTGAACGAAGACAACGAATTTCCATTTATTTCAACCAATTTCGCGACGCGCCTTGCGAAGCAAGCGCGGCGCATATTTCTAATCACCGGTCTTTCCGTTCTTTCGTCCGCTGTACTCAATACGCTGTACGCAATACCCATCCCCTACTCGACCAATATGACCAGCTCATTCGCCTTCATGCGGGCCATGCCGCGATGAATAAGAAAAGGCCCGTAGGTAACGGCCTGCTCCCGCAGCGCTTCGAGCTGCTGAGTCACGGGCTGCAGGCGGATGCACCCCTTGCCGAGCGCGACCAAGACCGGCTCGTGGTTGTCCATGAGACTCAGCTCTTCGTCGCAGGCCGGCAGGATCACCTGGGAAACAACGCCTTCAAAAAGGGTCCGTTCGGGATTATGGATAGAGACTTTCACGCGGCCTCACGCCAGGCAGATCTTGTTCTTCCCCGTCGATTTGGCTTGATACAGGGCCTTGTCCGCCTTACCGACGAGCACGTCTTTTTCGGTGGCATCCGCCGGAAAATCAGCGATCCCCATGCTGCAGGTCGACGGGAGGCTGAGGCGGATCAGGTTCAGGATGCGCTCCGCCGCCAGCGCCGCCCCCTTCTTATCGGTCTCGATCATCAGGATGAGGAACTCCTCGCCGCCGTACCGGAAGACCATGTCGAGGTTGCGGATGGAGCGGACAAAGAGGTTCGACATCCCGCGCAGGAGCTCGTCGCCGGCGAGATGGCCGTGGGTGTCGTTGTACTTCTTGAAGTTGTCGACGTCGCACATGACGACCGCCAGATGCTGCGGATACCGCCGGGCGCGCGCCAGCTCACGGTCCAGGACCTCGTGAAGATAGCGGTGATTATAAATGCCGGTGAGGCCGTCGACGATAGAGAGGTCGTAGTAATAGGACTTCTTATCCGCCTCTTCCATCAGGAGGTACCGCTCGGCCGCGTGCTCGACGACGATCCTGATCTCGCTGGCGTTGAAAGGCTTGGTGATATAGCCGAAGGCGCCGTCCTCCATCACCTGGATGGCCGAGTTGATAAAAAGATACGGGGTGATGACGATCACGCTGGTCTTCGGGTCGATGGCGCGGATGTTGCGGACGAGCTCGGCGCCGCTCATGTCGGGCATGCGCAGCTCGGTGATGACCACCGCGCAATGGATGTCCTTGAGCATCTTCAGCGCTTCTTTGGCGGAGGTGACGACGTTGACGGTGTGCCCTGCCGCGTAAAGGACCGCACCGAGCGTTTCAGCGGCCTCTTTTTCATCCTCGATCACCAGAATTTCGGCCCCGCGCTTCATGGAGTCTTCTCCTTACGGTTACGGCCGGCGACGATTTTAGTAACCCGTTGAATAACCGACCAGATACAAAAAAACCCACCCTCTTTTTTCGCTAAAAGAGCTGCCCGGGAGCCTCTTCCCATTTCGGCGTAACTTATTACTATATATTATCTAAATGAAATGGCGCCGCGTCAACTGTTTTCGTGGGAAAAAGCGTGGATTTTGAGAAAAGAGGGGATCGAAGGAAGGCGGAGCGCGCCGGGACAGAACTGACACAGTCTATCCCCTGCCTCGGTAGGGAACAGGCATGCCTGCCTGCCGGTAGGCAGGCCTGTTCCCTACATGACATGTCTGAGGAGCGCTTACGCGAGGGGGAACCGGTTCGGAGCACCTTGAGAATCGAGAATCGAAAGTTGACCGCAATCGAAGGAAGTCTTTCGTCTATTCTCCATTCTCGATTTTCGATTGCTCGGTACTTTTTTGCTTCGCAAAAAAGTACCGTCCCCAACCGGATTTGAACCGGTGTCGCAAGCTTGAAAAGCTCGTGTCCTGGACCAGACTAGACGATGGGGACTGAAAGGATTTTAAAGAGGCCGTGAATCAGCGTCGATGATTTTACCTACGAAACCCCTGGCTGTCAACGGAATTTTGCGCCGAAGTTGAGACAAATGAGCCTGGCTCTTTTGCGGCTCTTTTGTCTCAACTTCCCGAACAAATGTGAGACAAAAAAGGACTGTCCTATTTTGTTCCAGGGATCGGGCGACGGTTTTCGTCGCGCGGCGTGGGTCTCGCGTCGCGCGCAATCGTCGTTTCTTGCGGTTCTGTTTATACAATCGACCATTGACCATCGACTATCGACCGACAGCTGACGACTGACGTCTGAAGACTGACGACTGCCTTGAGACGTTGAAACTTTGAGACTTTGGAACTTTCGCTCACCCTCTTTCCGAGTCAAATCAGTTGACACCCCCTCCCTTTTAAGATATTTTTAGCCTGTGGACCCCAGACCATGAGCATCCTCATCGGCATAGGCACGAGCAATAAGAAAGACCCTTTCGCGGCGGCCTCCGAGGCCGCCAACTTCGCCCTCCACCAGATCCACCACAAAGAGATCACCCTCGCCCTCCTCTTCTCGACGATCCACTTCGCCGACAAGAGGCTATTGGAGGGCATCACCTACAACCTCGGCCGCGTGCCCGTCTTGGGCTGCACCGGCGCCAATCTCATCACGTCGAAAGGCATCACGAATTACGGCGTCGGGCTCATGCTGTTCAGCTGCCCCGGCAAACTGCGCCTGGGCTGCGCCGCCTCGCACAATATCCATTTGCAGAACGCCCGCGACGCCGGCAAGGAGTTCGCCGATCTGGCCCTGCACAATCTGGGCGGCACGCAGCGCGACCTCGCCCTCATCTTCCCCGACGGGCTGATCGAGAACGGCTCCGAATTCCTGCGCGGCATCAAAGAGGCGTTCGGCTTGAGCTTCCCGATCTTCGGCGGCTCGAGCGCCGACAACCTCAGGTTCCATCGCACGTTCCAATACTTCAACGGCCAGCTGCTGAGCCAGAGCATCGTCGGCGCCGTCTTTGCCGGCGACAATCTCTTCGGCATAGGCCTGCGGCACGGATGGAAGCCCCTGGGCCGGCCCCACCTGATCACCGAAGCCAAAGGCAACGTCATCAAAAAGATCGAAGACAAGCCGGCGGTGAGCATCTACGAGGAATACTTCGGCAAGACCTTGGCCGAGATCAAAAAAGACCTCATCCGCATCAGCATCTATTATCCCCTGGGGATCTACGTCGCCGGCGAGGCCGAATACCTGCTGCGCAACGCGCTGCGCATCGACGACGACGGCGGCCTCGTCTGCCAGGGGGACGCCGCCCAGGGCTCCGACGCGCGGCTCATGATGGGGACCAAGGACTGGGCGCTGGAGGCCGCGACCGAGGCGGCCAAAGAGGCCCGCGCCGGCCTGGAAGGCAAGACGATCAAAGGCGCCCTCATCTTCGAATCCATCTCCCGGCACAAGCTTCTGGGCCGGTTGACAGAAAGAGAGTTATTGCGTATAAAAGAGGTGTTGGGCAACATCCCCATCATCGGCATCGGCACCTTCGGCGAGCAGGCGCCGCTGAAAGCCCTGGAGCGGCACGGGGAGACCTACTTCCACAACGAAACGATCGCGATCCTGGCGATCGGAGAGCCTCATGGATCCGCTTAACCAAGTCCGGGACCCGATGCTGCTGGAGAGCATCATCAACTTCGCCGGCATGATCGGCCTCGTCGGCATGATCCTCCTGTCGATCGTGCTGGTCTTCAAGATGGAGCGTCTGCGCACGCTCAACGCCGAGCTGGCGAAGCTGCGCCGGGCCTTCGAAGAGCTCGACGAACAGGCCAAGCTGATCGTGCGCACCGACCTGGAGCTGCACCGCGCCCAGGAAGAGCTCGACAAGAAGGTCGCCGGCCTCGTGACCCTGCAGAAGCTGACGCGCCTGCTGACCACGACGCTCGACGAAGAAGAGATCTTCCACAAGCTCGACGAGAGGAACATCTGCGAACTCGGGTATGACCGCGCCCTGGGGTTCACCCGGGATGGCCAAGGCTCCTTTCTCGTGCGCATCGCCATCGGCTACGCCCCGGCAGAGGCCCAGGCCCTGGCCGGCGAGTTCACGGGCCAACCCATGATCGTCGACAAAGTCCTGGGCAAGAGCAATGTCTTCGCCTCGTCGGATTCCGACCGCACCGCCCAAGAGATCCCCCGGCTGCTCAAGGCCCTGGGGCTCTCCTCGTTCGTCTGCGCGCCCATCCCGCAGAAAGACGGCGCCATCGGCGCGCTCGTCCTCGGCTACGAATCACCGTACACGCACCTGACCGACAGCGATAAAGACCTCGTCTACGTCCTCGCCGCCCAGATCGGCCAGGCCCTGGAGAATGCCAAGCTTTTCGAGGAGCAATGGCGCGCGCAGCAGGACCTCGAGAACAAGATCCAGCAGCGCACGCGCGAGCTGACCGCCGCCCTCCAGGAAATCAAGGCGATCAGCAAGCGCAAATCCGATTTCATCTCGGCGGTCTCACACGAGCTGCGCACCCCCCTGACGTCCATCAAAGGCTATGCCTCCATCGTCGCGGCGGGAAAGCTCGGCGAGCTGCCGCCGGCGGCCAAAGAAAGGATCGAAAAGATCAACAAGCACAGCGACAACCTGTCGTCGCTCATCAACAACCTGCTGGACATCGCGCGCATCGAATCCGGCCGCGAGGTCCTGAAGTTCGAGGCGGTCAACCTCAAGGCCCTGGCCGACAACTTAGCCGACATGCTCGCCCCTCCGATGAAAGACAAGGGGATCGAGTTCTCGATCCAGATCCCGCCGGAGGTGCCGCTCGTGCGCGCGGACCGGAACCAGATCGATCGCGTCTTCATCAACATCGTCGGAAACGCGATCAAGTTCACGCCCCCCGGGGGCCGTATCACGGTCGCGGCCCGCCTGCAGGACCCGCAAACCGTAGAGATCAAGGTCAGCGACACGGGCATCGGGATCGCGCCCAACGACCTGGAGAAGATTTTCGAAGAGTTCTACCGGGTCGACAACGAGGTCAACCAGTCCGCCAAGGGCACCGGCCTGGGCCTGACCCTCGTGAAATATATCGTAGAGGCCCACCACGGCAAGCTCTCGGTCTCAAGCCAAGTCGGCCACGGCAGCCATTTCATCTTTACGTTGCCCAAGGCCTGATCTTTGTGTTATCATAAAAAGAAAATACATTCCCCGAAAACCGTCAAGGAGCTCCCCCATGAATAAAAAGATCCTGGTCATCGATGACGAAGCCGACATCCGCGACATCGTGCGCATGTATCTCATTGACGAAGGCTACGAGGTCATCGAGGCCTCCAACGGCCACGAGGGGATCCTGCGCGCGCAACAGGACCAGCCGGCCCTGATCGTCCTGGATATCATGATGCCGGGCATCAACGGCTTCGAGGTCGCCAAGCACCTCAAGGACGACCCGAACACCAAAGACATCCCGATCATCATCCTCTCGGTCCTCGCCCATGACTCGGAGTTCCGGCAAGGCATCCTCGATTATATCTCCAAGCCGTTCCGGCAGGACGACCTCGTCACGACGGTCAACAAGGTCTTCACCCAGGTCGACGGCAAGCCGTCGAGGAAATCCGTCCTGGTCGTCGACGACGACCCGGACATCGTGGATATCATCACGATCTGCCTTAAGGACAACAATATGCAGGCGGAAAAGGCCTACAACGGCACTCAGGCGCTGGAAAAGGCCAAAGCCCAGCATATCGACCTGATCCTCCTGGATATCAACATGCCCGGCATGAACGGCTTCGAGGTCATCAAGCACTTGAAAGAAGACAAGGCCACACGGGACATCCCCGTCGTCGTGCTCACGGGGACCTACATCTCCGAGGACAACAAGAAACACGGCCTGACCCTCGGAGTCGCCAAATACCTCACCAAGCCCTTCTCCGCCGACGACCTCGTCAAGGAGATCAAGGGAGCTTTCCGTGCCTAGCCCCAAGGTCATCATCATCGACGACGACCCGGACATCCGGGACGTCCTGAACCTCACGCTGACCGAAGAGGGCTACGAGGTCCTCGAAGCCCCCAACGGCGAAGAGGGCCTGCGCCTGATCAAGGATAAGGCCCCCAACGTCGTCATCGTCGATTACAAGATGCCCGTCATGGACGGCCCGACGCTGTGCGCCTTGGTCAAAAAGGACATCCTGCTGAGCCACCTGCCCATCATCATGCTCACCGGCAAAGGCGATGTCAGCGACAAGATCTCGGGGATCAACGCGGGCGCCGACGACTATATGGTCAAGCCTTTCGAGCCGCAGGAGCTTTTGGTGCGCATCAAGATGATCCTGCGCCGCAGCGAGCGGGACCTCGACGCCAACCCCCTCACGAGGCTCCCGGGCAACGTCTCGATCCTCAACGAGCTTCAGGGCCGCATCGACCGGAAGATCCCCTTGGCGGTCGCTTACGTCGACTTGGACAAATTCAAGGTCTACAACGACAAATACGGCTTCAGGAAGGGAGATGAGATCATCCGCGACACGGCGCGGCTGCTCATCCGCTCCATGCAGACGCTGGGCAACCCGGATGATTTTATCGGGCACATCGGCGGGGACGACTTCGTGCTCGTCACCTCCCCGGGAAAGGTCGACGCGATCTGCCAGTGGCTCATCGACGAATTCGAGAAGCTGGCGCCGACGTTCTACACCGACGAAGACCGCGAAGCGGGATTTATCGTGGGCAAAGACCGCAAAGGCGCGGAGCAGAAGTTCGGCCTCCTCTCCGTCTCGATCGGGATCGTGACGAACGAGCGGCGGGAGATAGGCCACGTGGCCCAGATCGCGGAGATCGGCGCGGAGCTCAAAGAGGTGGCCAAACGGATGGAGCGCTCCAGCTTCGTCAAGGACAAGCGCAGCGACCCGCGGGCCATGAACAACACCGAAAACCCCGAAACACCCCCGTCTCAAACCTAGCCGGACTCATTTGTCTCAAAGTCCCAAGGTCTCAACGTTGTCAATAGTCCATAGTCTATGGTCTATGGTCAAAACTGAAAGGACCGAAGTCCGAGGTCCGATTATCGGACTTCCGACTTCTGACTTCTGTCTTCTGAGTTCGTTGCTGACAAATGATATTCCGTCCGTCGTCTATCGGTAACGGCTACGAAGCCCGTTTCGTAGT
>JBFZAX010000104.1:0-12303 GCA_041308805.1 Candidatus Omnitrophota bacterium
TGGTTATGGAGGCCGACAGTTTTCTGTTTACCGGCAGCGGCGTGGCGAAGTTCGATCAGACCTATTCATTTAACGGCACTTTTCTTATCCCCAAGGAGGTGGCGGCGGAAATGGTCGAGGCGACGCCGCAGCTGCAGCTCCTCATGAACTCGCAGCAGCAGATCGCCTTTCCTTTGAAGGCTAGCGGCAAAGGCTCTTCTGTTTCTTTCTTTCCTGATGTGCAAGCCCTTGGCACGGCGGTTTTGACAAACAAGATCCAGCAGGAGCTCGGGAAGATATTGGGAGGCAGCTCTGAGCCTGCCCGGGCGCCGGGGGATGCAAGCCCTCCGGCCTCTTCTGCGCAGGGAGCTTCTTCCTCGGAGGAGTCAAAGGGGGTCCGCATCATCGACCCGATGGAAGTATTAAGCCAGATCTTATCGCCGGCCGTTGATGAGGCGGCGGCCCCGCCGGCAGAATAAAGATGTTTTAACCGCCGCGATTCCCTCCTCAAATACGAGTTTCAGCCTATAACCCACCAACTTGAGACTAACAGCCAGACTCATAGTCTCAACTTTACGAACAAACTTGAGACTAGAAGCCTGGCTTGTTGTCTCAAGTTTTGGAACCCCTTGGTACCTATCATGTTTGCGTTCTGACGAAATTTTTGGCGACACCCGGCGTCTATTGTTCTCCTTGACAATGTTTCCGACGGATGTGGCCTTAAAAATGCCGCTTAAAAGACCCGCCAAGAAAACGGTTTCCTGAAACCCCTCTTTTCACCTCGTCGCTCTCCACTTAATCAGATAGACTTTCCTTATATGTTGTCTTGTGAAGGATAAGGAATTTTCGTCTGATCCATTGCCATGAAACCTGCTCGCTTAGCCCTCAACGTCGTGACCTTCTTTTTGCTTCTTAGCCCGGGTTTTGCCTGGGCTGAGGCGCAGGAGGTTTCTGCGTCGTCTCCTCGTAAGGGAGCGTCGATCGTTTCTGCTTCTTCGGGGTCATCTGTAGATGAAAAGGCAATAGAGGCGGGGACCGGGAGCGTGGCTGAGCCTGTCGTGGAGGCCAAGGACAGGCTGCGGGCCGAAGCGATCATAAAAGGCCGCCAGGGGGATCACGCCGAGGCCCTCTCGCTGATCGAGAAGGCGGTCGCCGAGGCGCAGGGCGCGCCCGAGTTCGTCTACGACCAGATCGTCCTTCTCTCATGGGCCGAGGAGCACGCCCGGGCCGTCACGAAATATGAATCATTGGGCTCCACCGAAAACCTGCCGGACTATGTTGCCTGCGAAGTAGCGCGCAGTTATCGTGCCGTGAAGAACTACAACAAAGCGATTGAATTATATCGCCGGATCGTTTCGGAAAACCCCCAAGATATAGAGGTAAGGAAAGGGTTGCTTGAAACGTTGCGCGAGCAGGCGGTCCAGAAGGGCCGCGCCGGGGAACTCGAAGAAGCGCTCGTCCTGATCGAGCAGGCGGTCGCCGAGGCGCAGGGCGCGCCCGAGTTCATACACGACCAGATCGTCCTGCTCTCCTGGGCGCACCGGCCGGCGAAGGCGATCGAGAAGTATGAGTCGCTTTCCTCCAAGGAAGGCTTGGCGGATTACGTCGTCTTTGAAGTGGCGCGCAGCTACCGGTCCGAAAAGGATTACAAAAAGTCCGCCGGATTATACAGAAGCTATCTCGCCGCGCATCCCGATGACGAGACAGCCAAAAAGGGCTTGCTGGACACGTTAAGGGAAGAGGCGGTGGTCAAAGGCCGCGAGGGCGATTATGCCGGAGCGCTCGCCCTGATGGACGAAGCGAAGAAGGCCGCGGGCGATGCGCAAGAGCTGGCCTCTGACCGGATCGTCATCCTCTCGTGGGCGCAGGAATACGAGGAAGCGGTGGCCGCCTACGGCTCCCTGGAGAATAAAGAGGAACTTCCGGATTATGTCGTTCCCGAGGTGGCCCGCTGTTATCGGCTCATGAAAGATTATGACAAGGCGATCGAGCTTTACAAGGGGCATTTGGTCCAACATCCGCAGGAGAGAGAAGCCGTTCAGGGCTTGATCTATACATATTTGGATGCGGGCCGCAGCGAAGACGCCCGGGAGTTCATCGATAAGACCCTTAAGGCCGAAGCTTCCGGCGGGTCTTCGGTGGGGGCGTTCATGGGAGACGTGCTTCTTTATAAAGGTAATATCGAAGAGGCCCGGCAGGTCTATGAGCAGGCCTTGGTCCAGGATCCCCGGGATCTCAACGCCAAGCTGGGGATGATCCGTGTCCTGGTCGCCCAGGGCCGGAGCGCCGAAGCCGCGTCGCTCGTCGACGATGTTTTACGGGAGGAGCCGAAGAATTTCCAGGCTCTCGTGGCCAAGGGGGAGATCCTGGAGGCGCAGCGGTCGTTCTTCGAGGCCTATCAGCATTATGTACGGTCCCAGGAATTGTATCCGCGCAGCCCCATCCTGGCGGGCTTGAAATACCGGGCGCTGATGGAATTGGGTTGCACCAGCCTCGTGCAGGAGAAGATCGCCGCAGCGACCGAAGAGATCGATCCGCAGATCAAAATGAATATCTCAGGCGACGAACCTATGGTGAGGATCCGCTGGCAGGAGCCCGCCGTAGCTTATGAGCGCATCCGGCTCACCCGGGAAGAGGTCGAGGCGCAGCGGGAGAAAGACCCCTCTATGCCTGACCCCAGCGGCCTTCTGACGCGCGGTTATTTTGATACTGTAGCCGCATTACGTCAAATGGAACAGATGGAGGAGATCGTCCGCTGGCAGAAGAGGCTGGAGCGTCTGGAGGTGGATATTCCGGTCTGGACGCTGGGGCAGTTCGCCGACGCTTACCTATATCTCCAGCAGCCGGAAGCGGCGCTGGAGCTTTATGAAGAAGTATTAGGGCGAGAGTGGGACCCGCAGGGTTCGACGCGCCTGGCTATTTACGACACCTTGATCGAATTGGGCCGCTACAAAGAAGCGGATGAGAAGCTCGCCGGTGTCGACCGGGACACGCCCGTCCAGGTCGTCTCCCGCGGGATCTTGAGGGACAACTGGGTCAAAGAAGATGTCGCGATGAAGCACGCCTGGTCGTTGATGTATCAGGACCGGCTGGCGGAGGCGCAGGCCTACTTGGAAGAGATTTTGTCCGTCGCGCCCCTGAATACCCATACCCGCACGGCGCTGGCGCACACGTATCTGTGGCGCGGGTGGCCCCGCCGGGCCCTGGAGGAGTTCCAGATCAGTGGCAATCTCGATGAAGAAGAGGTGAGCAACAGGATCGGGGAGTGTTATGCCTTGGATCAGAACGACCGGGGCGAAGAGGCGCGGACAAAGGCCCGGGAGCTCCTGAAAGAATTCCCGGCGAATAAGCATGTGCAGCGGCTCAACCGTTATTTCGAGGTCCGGGACATGCGGACCCTGACCGTCGACGGGGCTTATTCAACGGAAGACCCCGGCGCCGAAGGGGTGTACTGGTCGGTGCGCGTGGACCAGCCGATCAAGCCCTGGCGCAGCATGTTCGCTGAATACGTGTGGCGGCGCACCGAGGAGACCGATGCCTCGGATCTCAGGCGGCGCTGGCGCACGGGTCTGGACTGGAGATTGAACCGTGACTGGTGGACGACGGTCGGCTTTTCGATCGACGAGGACGGCGCGAACGCCGGCCACTTCGAGACCCTGACGTTCACGCCCGACGACCATTGGCTGTTCAGCGCTTCTTATGATTCTTTTGTCGTGGATGTGCCGTTGCGCGCCGCCGTGACGGGCGCGGAAGCGCAGGAGACTTCCTTCCTGGCGCGTTACCGGGCGAGCGAAGATTTTATCGCCGAGACCTCGGCGCTCTGGAGGGATTACAGCGACGGCAACCAGCAATATGTCTACGGCCTGCGGCTGGACAAAGGATTGACCACTTCCGCGTATTGGAAGACGCGTCTGATGTTTGACGGCTTCTGGGGGTTCAACTCGGAGAACGACAGGGATTATTTCAGCCCGGAGAGCCTTTACGGGTTTTACCTGGTCCCGATGGTCGAGCACACCTGGTTCCGCCGCTATGAACGGGCGCTGGTCGACCGCTTTTACGTGGGCGTCGGCGAGCAGTGGCAGAAGGGGTATTCCGGGGACACGGTCTGGTACGTCCGCTATGAGCAGGATTACAGGTTTTCGGACGTCTTCAGCATCCTGGTGGGCACGACGTATGCGCAAAAATATTACGACGGGGACGATACGAAAGTCTGGACTCCTTACCTGACGATGAAGTACCGGTTCTGAGGGAATGGCCATGAAAAGATGGGTTCGAACGATGATGATCGTTTTCCTGGGGCTCGCCGCCGCGACAGCGGGAGCGGCTGAAACGCCGATCGACGGGGCGCGGTTGCTCGTCCTCTGCTATCACGACGTGCCGAAAGAGGTCGAGCTCGATAAATACGGCGTGGACCAGGAGGCCTTTGTTCAGCAGATCGAATATCTGCGGACTCACGGATATGCCTTTGTGAGCGCCGCCGACGTCATCGAGGCCCAAAAAGGCGTTAAAGAGCTGCCGGCTAAAGCGGTCCTCTTGACATTCGATGACGCGTACGCGACTTTTGCCGAATTTGTGTTGCCGGTCCTGAAGCTCTACGGGATCCCGTGCGTCTTGGGGGTCGTGACCTCGTGGATCGACGAGCCGCCGCCGGGGCTGCCGGGCCCGCTGATGAGCTGGGAGCAGCTCAAGGAGGCCGCCGGGAGCGGCTTGGTCGAGATCTCCAGCCATTCGGACAAACTGCACCAGGCCGTCATTTACAATCCCTATGGCAATACGAGCTGGGCGGCGGTCAGCCGCATCTATGATCCCGAAACTCAGACCTATGAGACCGCCGAGGCGTTCCGCCAGCGCGTGGCCGGCGACATCAAAAAGTCCCTCGATATTTTAAAGACGAAGCTGGGCGTCGACGCGCGCCTCCTGGTGTGGCCGTACGGCCAGTACAACGCCGTCGGCCTGGCCGCGGCCCGCGAGGCGGGCATCGAGCTGACCTTTGAGCTCGACGCGGAGATCGCCCGCCTCAGCGACACCCAGCCGCTGACGCGCGTCATGCTGTCCGATAATCCTTCGGTCCAGGATTTCATCCGCGACCTGAAACGCGATTTTGTCCTGAAGGACCGCCAGCGGGTCGTGCATCTGGACCTGGACCTCATCTATGACGAGGATCCCCAGCAGCGCGAGCGCAACCTCGACGCGCTCATCGAGCGGCTTTACGCGATGAAGCCCTCGACGGTCTATCTGCAGGCTTTTTGCGATGAAAAGGGGACCGGGAACATCGAGTCGGTGTATTTTCCCAACGATGTCCTGCCGATGAAGGCCGACTTCTTCAACAGGGCCGTCAATCAGCTCGCCATCCGCGGGATCTCGGTCTACGCGTGGATGCCGATGCTGAGCATCGTCTTGCCCGACGCGCAAGAGACGCAGGCGTTGCGCGTCAGGGAATGGGGGAAGGACGGGGTCAGGGTTTCAGGGGCCGCCTATCAGCGCTTGAGCCCGTTCAGCCGCGAGGCCGTCGCTAAGATCAGGGCATTGTATGAGGCGATGGCCGTCAACGCGCGGATCTCCGGCGTCGTTTTTCTCGACGACGGCTATCTCAACGATTTTGAGGATTTTCATCCCGATGCCATGCGGGAGTACGCCGCTATCAGCGGCAGCGACCGGACCGCCTATCCGGACCTGGATGAGGCAGCGAAGACCGCCTGGGTGCAGCGAAAGACGCAGGCTCTGGATTCTTTGGCCGAAGAGCTATCCTGCGCCGTGCGCCGGCACCGGCCGCACGCGAAGTTCGCGCGCACCCTTTACGCAGAGACGGTCCTCGATCCCCGAAGCCAGGAGTGGCTGTCGCAGGAGTACGAGCGGAGTCTTTGTCTCTATGATTACGTCGTCTTAATGGCGTACCCCCGCATGGAAAAGGCTTGGAGCCCCGAAAAGTGGCTCAAGAAACTGGTGGCGCGGGCCCGCGAATATCCCGACGGGCTGGCGAAGACGGTTTTCAAGCTCCAGTCCTACGACTGGGCCCGCAAGAAGTGGATCCCCGACAAGACGCTGCTGCGCTGGATGCGCGTCTTGGTCGCCGCCGGCGCGCGGCATATCGGATATTATCCCGACGATTGCCTGGCGGACAAACCGCAGGCAAAGGCCGTGCGGCTGATGATGTCATTGGAGGATTTCCCGTTCCGGCGGGGGTCGGAAGCGGGCAACGAGGGGCTGTACCGATGAAGACGCTCTTCTGGTTCCTTAATTATTTCGTTTTCCTGTATCCGCTCTACATGAGCTTTGTGTGGACGGTGGGCGGGATCCTCTTTTATTTTCGCCGGGAGCGCCAGCCGGTCGTCGCGGTGCCGGATCCCCCGTTCTTCAGTATCATCGTCCCGGCCCACAACGAGGAGAAGAACATCGAAGAGATGGTCGAAAGCCTCAAGGACCTGGACTACCCGGCCTTCGAGGCGATCGTCGTCAATGACGGCAGCATTGATAAGACCGGCAGGATCCTCGACAGGCTGGTCGCGCGCTACCCGCAGTGGCTGAAGGTGGTGCATCTGAGCCCCAACTCGGGCAAGGCCCAGGCGCTTAACACTGGCATCCTCATGAGCCGCGGCGAGCTCTTCCTGGTGATCGACGCCGATTGCTTCCTGGAGCCGGGCGCTTTGACGGCGCTGGCGTGGCACTTCGTCCAATCCACCCGCGTGGCGGCCGTGACGGGCAACCCGCGGATCCTTAACCGCACGACGCTGTTGGGCAAGATTCAGGTAGGCGAATATTCGAGCATCATCGGCCTCATCAAGCGCTCCCAGCGACTGCTCGGCAAGATCCTGACGGTCTCGGGAGTCATCGCGGCCTTCCGCAAGTGCGCGGTCCTGGAGTGCGGCCTCTTTGATTCCGACACCGTGACGGAAGATATCGATATGACCTGGAAGCTGCAGAAGAATTTCTGGGAGGTGCGCTATGAGCCGCGCGCCCTGTGCTGGATATTGTCACCGGAGACCCTGCGCGGCCTGTGGCGCCAGCGCGTCCGCTGGTCACAGGGCGGCATCGAGGTCATCCGCAAGCACCGCGATGTCTGGCAGGATTGGCGCCATCGCCGGTTCTGGCCCGTCTACTTGGAGTACGCCATGGCCGTCGGCTGGGCGTTCGCGCTGGGTTTTCTCGTCGCCTCCTGGGCGATGGAGTACGGGATGTACCTGCTTCATCAGGTCCCGGGGCCGCCGGTCCAGCCTTTTATCCCGCCGGCGTGGGCAGGCTCGATATTGGCGCTGGTGTGTTTGGTCCAGTTCCTGGTGAGCTTTTACATCGACTCGCATTACGAGAGCAAAAAGTTCCTGAAATATTATTTTTGGATCATCTGGTATCCGCTTTTTTACTGGATCATCAGCGGGTTGACCGTCTTTGTGGGGGTGTACAACGTCTTTATCAAGAGAGGGGGGGTGTCTTCGCGATGGGCAAGCCCAGACAGAGGACTCCACACGTTGAGATCATAGACCGGCCGGAGCTGAAATCGCCGCTGCGCCGCGCCGTTGAGGGGACGGTGACCGTCGCGCTGTGGGCGACGTGGGCGTACTGGTTCTTCCCGGTGCTCCTGACGATCCTTTTGTGGGGGTTCGGGATCAAGTTGTTCTACTTCAGCCTCTTCGACCCCTATCATATCAAGGAGCTGCATCTGATCCTGCGGATCGGCGGAGTTTCGGTCCTCGTGATCTTTTTCGTCAACCTCATATGGATCAATTACAACTATCAGATGATCCACAAAAAATTCGGCCGGCGGCGCCAGCGCAGCTGCCTCGTCGTGGACCGGCGGATCGCCGACACCTTCGGCATCGACGCCGATGAGCTCGCCGCGATCAAGAGGCACAACCGGTTCGAGATCGCCCTCTCGGGCAGGAAAGCCGTCATCAAGTCAGCCACGTCTTTGCCTTCTCTCAAATAGCTCCCCAAAGACTCTTCGATTGAAGTGCAACCCCCGCGGTATTATAATCTAAATTTGGGACAAGAAGCCTGGCTAGTTGTCTCAACTTCAAACGGTCTCAAGGTCTCAGCGTCTCAGGGTCTCAAAGGGAAACACGCGACTTGAACGTAGGGAACAGGCATGCCTGCCTGCCGGTAGGCGGGCCTGTTCCCTACGGTTTGGTTTTGACAATAGACCATAGACTATGGACTATCGACTTCGTTGAGACATTGAGACGTTAAGACGTTGCGACCCACCGGGTCTTTGTGTATGAGTATGCGCGATCTGATCACTTTATTAGCGGAAGCTCGATTTTATGGGCCCGTGTTGGGCGCCGGCCATTTAGCCCGCGCGGCCTTTTTGGGCCTGCGGCGCCTCATTGGATCGGATGCGACGGGACCGATGGGGCCGGTCTCCGTTAACTTTTTGATCACATCCCGCTGCGACCGCTTCTGTTCCTTTTGCAATTTCCAATCGGACAGGAATAAGACGCCGGACGTCTTAAAGTTAGGAGACATTCAAAAGTGGCTGAAGGAGTATCAAGGCCCCAAGCCTTTTCTTTTCTTCGGCGGCGGCGAGCCTTTCCTGCGGGAAGATATCCTGGATATCCTCAGCTGGGCGAAGAGAGAAGGATATCGTTGCGGCGTCAATACCCACGGCGGCGCATTAGATGACGTCAGGGCGCAGAAGCTGATCGCGATCGGGGTTGATCTCGCGGTTTTTTCGCTTTATGGACCTGCCGAAGTCCACGACAAGATCACCGGAGTGGCCGGAAGCTTTGACCGGACAATGGCCGCCCTGAGATCGATAAGCCGGCGAAAAGGGCGCCGGACCCGATGCCTGGTCAGCGCGACGATCAGCCCGGAGAATCTTTCTTATTTGGACCGGATCGTCCTTTTGGCGCGCGAGGCCGGGGCGGACGCCGTCAAATTCGAGCATTTGAATTTTTTGACGCGGGCCGAACGGGAGTTAAGCAGCGGCTATTTTGCCCGGCCGCTTTTTGGGGTCCACACCTTTGTCAGGGAGAAAGGGCCCGGAAAGGATTTCGTCGATGAGCTGCAGGTTCGGCTGCGGACTTTGCGCCGTCGCTATCGCGGTTTTGTCCTGATCAAGCCTGTCTTGAGCCGGCAAGAGACGGAGGCGTGGTATGGGGAGGAGTTCTCCTCTCGCCGCAGGTGTTTTTTCCTCTGGCACTCGCTCTTCGTGCGCCCCGATGCTCACGCCGTGCCCTGCCAGTTCCTCCTGGATTATTCGTTGGGGGATATCCGCGTCACGCCCCTTGCCGAGGCCTTCGACGGGGCAGCGGCGCGCCGTTTGCGCCGGGACTTGTTGAAGGGGCTGTTGCCCTCCTGCGCGCGGTGCTGTAAATTATAGTCGATAGTCGATGGTCTATGGTCTATGGACAAGAGAAGGACTTCGGCCTTAGGTTACGCAGGTTAAGAAAGTTAAGGAGGTTACTGTGAGAGCGAAGAGCAAAAGCTGATCTTAAAAACCTTCTCTTTTAGCTTAACGTAACCTTCTTAACCTGTCGTCATCGAACCTCGGACCTCGATCCTTTTAGTTTTGACCATAGACTATAGACTATGGACTATCGACCACGTTGAGACCCATCTTTCTCCATACTTGCAGCCCGGCTCATTTAAGCGTAGAATATATAAAATAAGATGCCGGACCTTAGGGGAGGAGACCTCGATGTTTAAACAGACAGCTAATTTGAAGAAAGTTCTTTTCATCCTTTGCGTTATCTCGGCCCTAGGGTTGATGGGTGGCCTCTGTCAGGCCCAGGAGACCGTGACCATTACCACGTATTATCCGGCTCCTTACGGCGCGTATCGGAACCTGCGGGTCATCCCTTCGGCCGCCGCTCCGCCTTGCGACGCGGCCAACGAAGGCTCGGTCTATTTCAGCAGCGCCACTCACAAGCTTTTTGTCTGTCAGCAATTATGGGTGCCGAGCAGCGGTACCTACGGCCCTTACGGGTGGGGAGCAACGTTTTGGGCTCAGCAGTCCGGGAGCAACAACATCTACGCTGCGATCAGCGGCAGCGTGGGCATCGGCGTCATCGCTCCTGCGACGACACCGCCCAACGGCCAGAGCGGCAATCTCGATGCGAACGATGTCTATATCCGGTCGATCTCTAAGTGGGCGAGCCAGATGGGAGTCACGATCCCTCCTCCTTCAACGTTGTGGACATCCGATAGTAATAATGCTGATTGCCCCAACAATACCTACGCGTGCGGCTTTGATTGCACCGGCGGATGCGATACGGGGGGGATGCGGATCAGGTGTTGTTATTTCAACTGACGTCCGCGCGCGTCTTATGGCTTCCCAGGGTTTTTAGAGCAAAGATCTCAATAATTGGTTGGTATGAGGGAAACATTAGCGGGCTGGAACGAGGAGACCGCCATGCTTAAGGAATCGGTCATTCTGAAAAGAACCGCTCTCGTCTCTTTCATTATTTTTCTGCTGGGCTTGACCGGAGGTCTTTGTCAGGCCCAGGAGAACATCACCATCACCACGTATTATCCTGCTCCTTACGGGATATACCGCACCCTGCGGATCATCCCCGGCAACGTGTTCCCGACCTGTAATGCCGCCAACGAAGGCACGATCTATTTCAGCAATACCCTTCACCGGCTTTTTATCTGCGAACAATTGGCGAGCGGTTACGGGTTGGGAGGGATATTTTGGGCCAGCCCGCCCGGGAATGACAACTATATCTATCCCGAAACCGCAGGCAGCGTCGGTATCGGCACCAACACTCCTTCTACGACTTCTCCCACCAACGGTCAAACCGGCAATCTGGATGTGAACGACGTCTATATCCGCTCCGAGCTGAAATGGGCGAGCAAGATAGCCGTTGCCATGCCCCCGCCCTCGGCACTATTGACGGCCGACAGCGAAAAGGCCGATTGTCCCGACAACACGTATATGTGCGGTTTTAATTGTACCGGATCTTGCGACACGGGTTCGATGCAGATCAGATGTTGCTATTTCAACTAGCAGTATTTTTTCGCAAGGCGGTCCTGTTTTGCGGCAGGAGAAGGAGGAGGTTGCCATGAGAAAGATGTTAGCGGTTCTGGCGGTCGGCGTGTTTTCTGCGACTCTGCTGGTTGCCGGCTGCGCTCAGAAGAAGGCTGCTTCGAGCAGTGAGGCTATCGATTCAGCCCAGGCGATGAAGACGGTCGAAGAGAAGGTCGATTACCTCGTCGGGCAGGCCCAGGCTTTCTATAATTCCAAAGAATACAAGGAGGCCGTCACGACCGCCCAGTATGTCCTGACGAACCTGGACAAGGAGTCCCAGAAGGCGCTGGAGATCCTCGATAAAGCCAAAAAGGACATGGCGGCTGCGGCCCAGAAAGCGCTCGACGATTTCAAGCAGACCTTGAAGTAGGCAGAAAGCAGCCGGTCGAACACAGAAGGAGGTGCGGTATGCAGGCGTTGATCGGGTTAGTGGTGTTGGTGCTGGATATCGTCGCCATCGTTGATGTTCTTAAGAGCTCTCTCGAAACGGGCAAGAAGGTGCTGTGGATCCTTCTGATCCTTTTTCTTCCTGTCCTGGGGATGATCCTGTATTTTCTGCTGGGCAAGAAAAAGAAATAAGAGCGGTCATCGCGCGAACCGCGATTACGCGCATCGCAGAGCCAAAGGCCGAGGGTGGCCTTTGGCTCTTTTTTTGAGGGGCCTGGGCTTTTGCCCCGTCGATAACATCCTCTCGACGCCGGGGGCAAAAAAAAGAGAAGGACCTGTAAGGGCCCTTCTCTGGGTTGGTCGGATCCGGGTCTCTTTTATCGTCGGTTGCGTTTACATTCCCGAGACATCCGCGGTTTTGTCCATGTAAACTTTCACGTAGACCTGTCTTCCTGACGAAGGAGGAAGGGGGCGGAAGGTGTAATACCAGTAGTATCCTCTTTGCGAGCCGGTATAGGTGATACTGTAAAGCCAGTAAGCTTCAGGGGAGACGCCCGCCTTGGTCAGCGCCTCTTCGGCGACCGCGATGGAATCTTTCAGGGGCAGGGCTGGGGCTTCGTCCAAGGCGTAGGCGCAGACGGACGCAAGCGACAGGCTCAGGGCGAGAAGGGCGAGGGTGAGCGTTTTTTTCATGAGAACCTCCGGGCGTTGAATGTGGTCGTTGGATTTATTTTTATACTACCACTTTAGGTCACTGGGCTCAACCATTGGTTTTATGGATGGGTCTTAAGGTCTCAAAGTCCCAAGACAGTCGATAGCCCATAGTCTATGGTCTATTGTCGATGGAAAGGATCGAAGTCCGAGGTCCGATTATCGGACTTCCGACTTCTGACTTCTGTCTTCTGAGTTCGTTGCTGACAAATGATATTCCGTCCGTCGTCTATCGGTAACGGCTACGAAGCCCGTTTCGTAGT
>JBFZAX010000105.1:0-4878 GCA_041308805.1 Candidatus Omnitrophota bacterium
GTAATAGCGTCTTCTTCGGTTAAGCTCAAACCATACCAACTCACCGAGCACGATTTAGCAAACAGGCTTTACGGGATGAACGGTTTCGGCAAGGATCTTCCTATCCCTGAACAGAGAGAGCACGTGAATGCGGCAAGAGGCTTCCTCAGGGATATGAAGATGAAATGGAGCGATGATAAGAAGGATGTCGCCGAACAGCTTGCGAGAACGACGCAAAAGCCCATTTTTGCCGAGATGGGTTGGTATGGTTTGAGCTTAACCGAAGAAGACGCTATTACCCATAGAGCGTTGCCGTCGAATCGCCTAATCGTTTTTGATGAAGATTTAAGCGGGCAAGTCAAGGCAATTGGCGGACGACCTGCTTTTTCTTTGGTCTGGCCTCGAGGGAAGGAACTCCGGGGGCAGATAGGCCTTACCAATAATAAAGGCGCTTTTTATTCGGTGCCAGTCGATTTGGCAAAGACCTATACGAGATATGGAGCTGGTTTATATGGCTTGCTTCCTTACCTAAATTCTTCATTTGCCGAACAGTTCGGCTTGACGCTTTCTGACTTGAGGAGTTTCCGGGTTGCCGAACATGACTTCGTCATGAAGGCTTTCCCAACCCTGCTCAAAGAGGTAGCTATCCCATTTGAGATCCATGAGATAGGTACGCCGAATGGAATGATTCCTATGGCGGAGCCCATCGAAGAGATCGTCAGGTTCAATAGATTTATTGCTGATGCGGAAGATCCCGAGAAGGGGGCCGGCTATATTGTTCCGTCCCACTTGATCAGCTTCGGGCATACTCATCCGGCCAATGAAGCCACAGTCAACAAGAAATTCTTTGAAGATCTCAAGACCATCGGTTTGGACCCGGCCCAATTTAGGCACAGAGAACGACCGGAGCTTCTCTTGAGCGAGGCTGATATCCGAATGGCCATCTATTTCAGAGACAATATCGTCCGGAACTACGGCATCGAAGATATCATTACGCTTAGCAGCGCGGAAACAGCTGTGATAGACCCCGGCACCGGCAAGTTTATCGCCGGCATCGGCGTCCTTCCTCTCATGAATTTCGGAAGAGGAGAGAAGGCAAAACTCGTACAATTAGCCCAGGTCTCGCTTATGCAAAGAGCCGGCGTTTTTGGCGTTGATGACATGAGTTCCGTAAGAAAATTTATCGAAGAAATGGATAGTCGGATGGGACCCCAACAGAATTTCTTGATAAATAGATCTGGAGAAGAAATCGTTGGAATCTATGATGTTGAGGCTGCAGCCAAGTCTTCTTCCCCCATCATGGCGGGGGCCGAGGTACCGATTGTGTTAGAGTTGCAACAGACTGGCGTTGTTGATGTTACGGATATGGAGACGGTCAGTTCGCCCATGGCGGTTACTCCGAATGCGAACGCGCCGCCCGCTTTGGTTAGCCCGTTGGCCAGTTTGCCGGTTAGCCAGTTAATCAGTTCCCCCGCTAGCCCGTTCGCCAGTTCCACGCTTTCCCTCCAGGAAACCAAGCAGTTGACCGCCAACTCCGCTGTTCTTCAGGATACCCTTCATAATTTGAATATGCAGGTCGAGGCGACCTCATCGCCCGTTAAAACTCCGTCTGCCTTCCGTAACTGGGCGATGGCGGGATTGATGCTGGGGTCGGCCTTGTTGAGCACTGGTGCCGGCGCGCAGGATAACCTGGATGCACTCAGGCGCTTTGCGGATCAGCCCGGCAGGGCCTCGGTGATTGTCACCGACAGGCAGGGGAATGTGCTGAGTCAGATGACCGCGGACCAGGGTCAGGGCCGCGTTGCCCTCTCCGGTGCCAATGAGCCCAATGTCGTCATCGTCAATCCTTTTGACAAACAAGCGGTTGACGAGTCGATGAGGTATATCGAATCGGTCCACGCTGCGATGCAGGCCAACGCTCTTGCGTTGAACGAGGCCCTGGCCTTGCGGCTGCCTAATGTGGGGCCTAATGTTGCCGGCTTCTTTGGGCCGATCGCAAACGCGCGCGCGACGATCACGCGCACGGTCACCGAAGACCTGGGTGAATTCGGCGTGCTCAGCATGACGGAGTACACGCCGGCGTACATTCCGGAACTGGAGATCCCTTCGTCGTTCGAACAAGAGCTTGATCAGCTTGAAGTTCCCGAGCCCGAGTTATTGTTAGAGCCGTATCGGTTAAACTCAAAAGAGATAAAGCCGACCTCCTCGCCCATCTCCCGGGCCCCGCTCAGCGCCATCGTGACGCAGCTCAAGGCCACCGATTTCGCCGCTTCGTCGCCCATGAGGATGCATGCCTTGGTTCAGACGGCGCAGGCATTGCAGTCTTCTCCGATCGCCACTCTCGAAACGCTGCCCACGAACGTCCGGTCCGCCCTGGAGAATAAATTTGATTTCTCGACGATGACCGCGTCCGCTTCTTCACCGGCGGTCTCCGACGTATTCAGGAAAGCCGCGGTGACGACCGCCCTGGGAGCTGCCTTATTGCTGGGCTCAGGGGTGGACGCGGATGCCGGAAGAAATGTGAAGGCGTCTCCGAGAAGGATCCAGGCGCCCATCGCTCAGAGCCAGCCGCAGAAACTGTTCGATGTCGTGATGGGGTCCTTTACGAACCGCGACTTTGCGCTCGAGCTCCAGGATAAGCTGGAAAAGGCCGGCTATGACGCTTATTTGCAGGGCTATAAACTTGACGGGATCGACCATACCCGCGTCGTCCTCAATTTGAATAAATCGGAAGACTCGGCGCGCGTGGAAATCTTGAAGCCGACCGTGAAGCTCTTGACCGCCTCCCAGCCTTGGCTATTGGAAGACACCGGATTGGCGTCTTTGGCTCCGTCGAAGACCGCGCTTCCCGCTGCGCCTCAGAAAAATAAGACCGCGCCCGAGAGATTCAAAGTCACGCCCTTGGCAACCGAGGATGTATTCGGGAAGGCCAGCCGCCTCACCGGCATGCCGGCCCGTTATATCAGATCGATGGCCGGAGCGGAGTCCGATTTCAACCAGTGGGTCGTCTTGCCGAATGGGAAGAAAGTCCTTAACAAGTCTTCAGCCGGTGCGATCGGCATTATGCAGATCACGCCGATCGGGATGGACGAGGTCGATCGTTATATCGCCGAAGGAAAGCCCGAGGCAGCCGTATTGCGCCGGTTGGTAGGCGCCAAAGTGGATCGAGTCAAAGTCGAGACCTCTCCCGAATATAACGTGCTGGTGGGCGCTGCCAAAATGTATATTGATTGGAACTTTGCCGGGCAACAGCGCATAGTGGCCAACGATCGGGGAACTTTCTCGCTGGTGCGGGCCAACATGGCCGGAGGCGCCGGTCTCAGCCTTGATCAAAGAAAGGCTGTCCCGCCCATGTATAACAGCGGCCGCCTCCCTGTCATTAAGTCAGTCCAAAAGAATGGCCCGGAGGGGTGGTTTAACGGCATCGGCATCAAGGAAACGGACAACCACTCCAAGAGATTTTGGAGGTATTACAACGACCCGAAGACGCAGCGTCCGTTGGTCCTGGCCATGAAGGGATCGTCTTCGCCGATCTTCGAAACGCCTGCGTTGGCGTCGCAGCAGCTTGAGGAAATGACCGCCGCCCTTTCCGCCTCCTCGCCGATGGCGTCAGCCTTAGCTTCTTCGCCCATTTCATCCGAAGAGTTGGCCGGGGTTAAGGACGCTTCCATGCTTGTGGTCGGCGGGATGCTATCTAAGATTAGGATTTTCAAAGAAAAGATAGCTGTTCTTACCCCCGGTTCTGCTGATGCGGCGTCTCAGATCGCAGAACTCAGCGATTTGCTCGTAGGGATCTCCAGGATCGTTCAGCCGAAGCTGGGAGATCGAGCAGAGATCGTCGAACCGTCCCTCTTGACTTCTTATCCGGAGATCCTCGCCCGTTCTCTCAGCAAGAAATTCTCCGTTATTGATCCGACGAGCTCCCTTAATATGGACTTGCCTAATATCGTTTACAGCATCACGGGCGAGCTCCAGATGATGAGTTTCGACGGCCAGTTTACCGACAGCAACATAGCCTCCTTAAAGAAACGCTGGGAACAGGTTGAGCCGCTGTTTAGGGAGATCGCCTTGCATGTCTCGGTCCTCCCGACGATGGATTCTCTTGAAACAAAAAATTATGAGGGTTTTGATTTTATCGATTGGAGCCGGGTGCATGAGGTCGCCAAGGCGCAAGGGGTTGTTTCTTCCCCGGCCGTCCTTACGCCTGAGCAAACCGCGGCCGAGACGGCGAAGATCCTTTCAGCGGCGCCCGGTGTGGTCGCGCAACTCGAAGGGTCGCTAGGCAAGATCGAGACGGGAATGAAGAGTTTTGAAACCGCCGTGAGGGCTCGCGATGCGGCGGCTGTTGCGCAGTATCGCGAGGCTGTTTTTGAAGAAATAGACAGGATCGCGGGCACTCAACTGGCGGAGAATCCTCGGTCTGCGGAAGCTGAGCCTCTTCTCGCAGGGTTCCTGGAGAAGAACGCGCCTGTTCTTGACCGCTCGGTCAGACAAGCGTTTATTGCAGGCGATGAATTCTCTGTCCGGCGGGATATCAGGAACAGGTTGGGCGTCGCCTCTATGAATCTCCAGGTAGCGGAGCCCTACGACGGGGTATGGCCGGCTTCTGCCGAAACGAATGTGGCCAACGCCTTCGCCGCGATGCAGGATATCAAAGACACCGTCGCCTGGCTTTTCAAGGGCGTTGCTGCTCAGCAGATTCCGTTGGTTATCCGCAAGGACCAGTATGGCAAGGAAGAGGTCTTCATCGATTGGGCGAAGCTGCGGGATGCGAGTGTCTCTTCCCCGGTTCTTCAACCGGCTAACCGGCTAACGGGCCAACCGGCCAGCCCGCTGACAACCAGTCCTTCGACTGCGCTCAGGACGAGCTCGCCGATGATGCAGCCGGCATTCGCTAAA
>JBFZAX010000106.1:0-3212 GCA_041308805.1 Candidatus Omnitrophota bacterium
CTTATTGATCTGACGAACGCCGGCTCGATGATCGCAGCGTTTGGAAAAGCGCTGCGCCATCTATTCTCATGCAGAACTGTCAACGCGCCCGCATGATCCGCATGGGCATGCGTCAGAATAACCACATCAATGTCCTCAGGCTTGAGATCTATATTCTTCAATTCTTCTCGGATAACTTCCGCAGACTCACCGGGATCGATAAGGATGCGCTCTGTTTGGCCTTCTTGAACGCGTTCAACCAAGACCGGATTGATGGCGATCGACGCTTGCCTCTCGACAGACAAACCTTCCCACGCGCGGATGTCCTGCGGTATTTTCCTAAAGAGGCCGTTGATGACGCTGTTCCTGACGGTCCCGGAAGGCAACTCCGAAGAAAGAAGACGCAATGAATAGACCGGCGCAAGCAGAGCGCTGACTTCGTCAACCGGGACTTGGCGCAACCCGGCGAAGACTGCGGGAGAAAAAGCCGGCGAGCTGGCCGATGTTCCGACGGCCGAGGACGCGGACTCCAGGAATGTCTTCAGGGATGCTATATCCTTTTGCGTCCTGTCATTCCAGTATTCCAGGATAAAAGGCCCCCGGAATCCGTTCTGCAGCAACATGCGTACCGCTGTCTGCATAGTCTTCCAGGTTACTTCATCTTCAGTGATGCTGACGTGGAGCTCATTGCCCTGGGAATCGAGGACGGAACCATGCAAATGCACCTCAGTGACAGGGATGAGCGGATGTAATCCATTCAGGAAAGGAATGATGCCTTGCCCCATCATCGCATGGCCCATATCTAAGGCGAGGCCTACTCTCTTTACGCTTTCCTCCCAGCCTAATTCGTAAAACAGGTAACTGAATGTGTCATCAACATCATCCACGGTGTGCCAGCGCCTTTCTCCTTCTGCCTCGTAATAGACATTCTCGATGCCGATCCGCACCGGAAGATCGTGAGTCTCCTTAACGATCTCGGCGATAGCGAGAGCGAACTCACGGCCGGGTGCATACAGGTGGGTCGTCACGATCTCCGCGCCGATGGCCGCTGCAGCCTTGATATTTTCAGTGATAAGCGCTGCTCCCTCAGGCATTGTCACATCGACCATGTTCCCGTGCACGGTCAGCTGAAAATCTCTTTTTTTGAGGGCCGCTAACCCGCGCTGAACGTCCGGCGACAGGCTCGAAGGATAGGCGCAGGGGAAACCCATTCCGCGGAAGAAGACCTCGAAAACCCCGCCCTCTTTTAAAATTTCCGAGACATACCCGATAGAATCGACCATGGAACGATCCGTATGAGTTTGCACGCCCACCCGGGGGGCGATCGGCGACGAAGACTTGATCCCTGACGCATGACCCCGGAACCTTCCTTTTGCGGATACCGCGCCGTTCTTCATCAGCTCATAGACGGACAGGACGGGCTTCTTGTTGTGTTCAAAGACGTTGATCGCCCGGGTCTTGAACCGGCTCAGGATCATTTGTCCCAGGGCCAGCGAAGCGCTTGAACCCGATCGAAGGTCCGGATAAACGATAAGGATCTTGCCTGACTTTTTGAGATACGACGGCGCTTCCTCGAGGAACTCCTTAATAAGCGCGTATCCCGGGTCATTCTCGGCCACCTGGCAACTTTCGCCGATGGGTTTGTTGATATAAGGCGGAGCAAAAAGGATATAGTCGACCTTTTCGCGCGCAAGTCCCCTGAAAAGATATCCCGGGACCGCCAGGGCCCGGTGTGAGACTTCGGCCAGGATGAAATTCAAGTTCGCGTTATCGACCTGCTCCTGCCTGACATCGACCCCCAGGACGCGGCCTCCCCCCAACGCCGCGACGATCCCCTGGATCCCGGAACCGGTCCCCATGTCGATCACGGCCTTGTTCTTGAAATCGACCTTCCAGTAAAGCGTGTAAGCGAAAAACTGGCTGACCAGATGCATCGGGGAATACGTCGACGTGAAATTGACGATGACGGGGACTCCCCGCGGATAATGCCGCCGCACGCCGATGACGACTTCGCTCAGTTTCATGAACCGGCTTCCTTGCGGCACCTCGATGTCATTAAGCTTGATGGGTGAATTTTCCCGGAGCGTTTCCAGCTTACCCTGCGCAGGAGAAGAAGATGCGTTAGAAATGTCCCTCTTAGGCGTATTGAGTACAGCGTATTGCGCGCCGCGTGACCGGACAGATGAAGAAGCAGGTTTGCGGGCGATCACATTCAGCCATTCGACAGGCACGCTCGGGAACCTGAAGCTTTTCGGCAAAGACCTAACCTTGGCAAGGAACAGCCTGCTGCGCTCTTCTTTGGAAAAAGAAGACATATAAGGCCGAAGGAGATCCCCCGAAAGAATGCTTTGCCAAAGCTCAGGCCGGGTGGGCTGGCAAAGCGTGATCTCGGTCTCGACCCTCTGCATGCCGGCGGCCATGAGAATCTCAGCGTATTGCTCGGGATATCTGTAGCGACGGTTTCCGTGATCTTTCTCTTCTCGCTGACGCGTCTTAAAATAAGGGGTATCAAAAGCCAAGACGCCTCCCTCTTTCAATAAACCGACCATTTCCTTTGCGGCAAGTTCCATATTCCTGAGCATCTGGACCATATTGAAAGAGGTGACTAGGTCGGCGCGGCCTTCCTTTAAACCTATCCGCTCGATGTCTCCCAGAACAAGCCGAACGTTCGCCTGATCAACATTCTGAGAGACATGCAGAAGATATTTAAGATTGATATCGACGGCGATGATCCTCGCCTTGTCGAATCTTCTCAACAGGATCCCCAACCCGCTTCCCAGGCCGCACCCCGCATCGATGATGAACCTAGGATCCACGGAAACCTTCCTCATCAATTGCTGATAGGCCTTCCGGACCCAGGCGGCTTCGATGCCCCACCTTAGAATATAATCCTCCAACCCTCCGGCCACCGGCGAGCTGGCGAGCCGCCTGTTCAGTCCTGACGAGCCAGTCCTGAGCAAGTGAGCCGAAGGCGAACGCGTCGAAGGACTGATTGTCCCGGTTCCGCATTCCCCGCCGTAGAAGCTGACTCTCGGGTCGCGCCGGGGGAGCAGATCGACAAAATACTCATCGCGCGCGCCCGGTATCGACCGCTTGTGACGGACAAAATCAAACCGCGGCATCAGCAGATCCCTGGCGGCCGGGCTGAAATAGACCCCCTCTGTCCCTGCCTTGATCAGGCCGCGGATATCTGCGACGACGTTCTTTTCAACGGAAGACCTTCCCGCCAGATA
>JBFZAX010000107.1:0-5307 GCA_041308805.1 Candidatus Omnitrophota bacterium
TCAGACGCTCCAGAAACGCTCCTTTGACCCCTTTCGCCCCGGCCTCCCGCAGGTCCTGCCGGTTCGCCCGCAGGATATCCGCGCAACCGGCCTTTAGGGCTTGCGCCATGCGCCGCAGCGCTTCACTCTTCTGCTCGGCGCTGACGCCGGCGAGCGCCCGGCCGGCGTCTCGCGCGCGCTGCGCCAGACGGAACAGGGATTTTTCCAGAACGCCGCTCTTAAATTTCTTAGCCATAGACACGCCCTATCAGAGGATCACGAGATCGTCCCGATGCACCACTTCCCCTTTGACTTTTTTGCCCTTCGCCGACGCGAGCTCGGCAGAGGAAAGCTTCACTTTCCCTTTTGCGAAGATCTCTCCATCCCCATCGACGATCTCGACGATATCGCCCGCCTTGAAGCTCCCCTCGATGTCCGTGACGCCGGGCGCCAGGAGACTGCGAGCATTCTGGGCCAGAGCGGCCTTCGCGCCATCGTCAACGATGACCCGGCCGGCCGCCTTCGCTTCATAGGCGATCCAATGCTTCTTAGAGCCGATGGACTCCACCGCCGGAAAATAGGTCCCCGGCGGCGAAGCCGAAAGGTCAATCTCAAAGTCGTCCTTCAGGCCGTTGACCAGGAAGACCGGCACCCCCATGTTCGTGGCGATCTTGGCCGCCTCGATCTTGGTCGACATGCCGCCGACGCAGGAAGCCTTATCCGTGCCGCACGCCAACCGCTCGATCTCAGGGGTGATCTGCCTGACCTCCCGGATCAAAACGCCCGTCCTCGATCCCGGGTCAAAATCCCGGTAAAGCCCGTCGATATCCGTCAGGAGCAGCAGGGCATCCGCCTCGACGGCCGCGGCCACGCGGGCCGAGAGCGTATCGTTATCCCCGAATTTTATCTCGTCGGTAGAGACGGCGTCGTTCTCGTTGATGATAGGGATGACCTTATGGCCCAGCAGGGTATGGATCGTGCTCTTGACGTTCAGATATCTCTTGCGATCCCCGAAATCTTCCCGGGTCAGAAGGATCTGGGCGCACTTCAATCCGTATTTTTCGAACTCTCGGCTATAGGCCTGGATGAGGATGTTCTGGCCGATGGCCGCGGCCGCCTGCAGTTCCGGCAAGGAAGACGGCCTCTTCTTGAGCCCCAACGCGGATAAGCCGCTGGCGATGGCCCCGGAAGTCACCACGATGACGTCGCGGCCCTGACCCTTGACCAGAGAGACGATGGAACGCGCGACGCGGTCCATGTTCCGCGCGGCGATCGCGTTCCCGGCGCCCGTCAGGATGCTCGAGCCGACCTTAACGACGACCTTCTGAAATTTTTTTGATAATCTCTTCAACGAGCTCCTCCGTCCCTTGCGCGCGCAGCGCCGAAATCTCCAGGATCTTTTTTCTCATATTTTTCCTGAACCGCCGGATATTGTCTTTAGCCGTGTCCAGGTCCATCTTATTGGCGACCAAGATCTGCCTCTTCTTCGACAGTTCCCTGGAAAAAGCGGCCAGCTCCCCGTTGACCGCCTTGTAATCATCCAGCGGATCGCGGCCATCCACGCCCGCCATGTCGATCAGATGGATCAGAATCTCCGTGCGCTCGACATGCTTCAGGAACCTGTCGCCCAAACCCCGGCCTTCGTGAGCACCCTCGATCAAGCCGGGGATATCCGCCACCACGAAAGAATCATCGTCGCGACGCACCACCCCTAAGATCGGCGCCTTTGTCGTGAACGGATAGCTGGCGATCTTGGGCGTCGCGTTGGAGATCTTGGAGATCAGCGTCGATTTGCCCGCGTTCGGAAAACCGATGATCCCAACGTCGGCGATCAGCTTCAAGGTCAGCTGGAGCTCTCTCTCCTCGCCCGGCGTGCCCGGATCAGCGTCCCTGTCCCTGCCGTTGCCCCGGCCGCCGCGGCCGCCGCGGACGACCGCGACCTCCAGCCCGTCCCGATCGAGATCGCGGATCAAGCACTGCGTGCCGGCGTCCACGATGACCGTCCCCACCGGGACGCGGACCAGGCAATCCTCTCCCCGGCCGCCGGCCTTGTTATTACTGGAGCCGTGCTTCCCTGCCTGCGCCTTGAAATGACGCTGGAACTGAAAATCCAAAAGGGTAAAAATGTGCTTGTCGGACCTCAGGATGACATCGCCGCCGTCTCCGCCGTCGCCGCCGTTAGCCTTCCCGTGCTCGACGCGGTTATCGCGGAAGTAGCTGCGGCAACCGTTGCCGCCGTCCCCAGCCTTAACCTGGATCTTGGCGCTGTCAATGAACATGAGTTAGAGAACCAGTCTATAGTCGATGGTCTATGGTCGATGGTCAATGGAGAGATCGAAGCCCTAGGTGGTTAGCTCGTTGGATTCTGCTTTGGCTAAACAGCTAATCAGCTAACCAACTAAACAGCTAATAAATACAGCCCTCACAGGGAGGGACGGCGTCGGGGGTCTCCCGCAGACCCCCGTAGCGGAGAGGGGACCCGCCTCTTCAAAGGTTTATTCGGGGGGAATGGTTCGACTTCGCTCACCATCCTGAGCTTGTCGAAGGACCACGGGATGATACCCCCATCGGGGGCCGTGGGTTCAGGGAGATCCCCGGCGGCGGCCCGAGCTTCAATGAGATCTATTCGCGAGAATTCGCGTTGGATTCGCGGAAATTCGCGTTAAGAATGACGATCTGCGTTAGATCTGCGAAAATCTGCGTTAAAAACTTTCGCTCCATTAACCCGCCACGATCTCCAGGATCTTGACCTTCGTCAGCTCCTGGCGATGCCCCCGGATGCGGCGGGAACTCTTGCGGCGGCGGTATCTGAACGTCACCACTTTCGGCCCGCGGGGATGCTCCAAAACCTGAGCGCTCACCTTAGCGCCCTTGACATAGGGCTGGCCCACGGTGACTTTATCGGCGTCGGCCACCAGAAGGACATGCTGGAACGTCACGTCCTTTTTGTTCGCCAGACGCTCGACCGTCACGACATCCCCGACGCTCACTTTTTCCTGTTTGCCGCCTGTCTCAATGATCGCGTACATGAAAAACTCCCTTTCCTGTTAGTTATCAACCTCTTGGCTCAATGCCTCGCCCCCTCAAAAGGGCTATAAATATAACACATCGCGGCGGGCCCGTCAAATCAGAGGAAGGCGGCCAACGAACAACAATGTCTCTATTTTCTCCTCAGGCCACCCGACGATCAGGCCATGATGACCTTTTCCATATGGAAAGTGTCATTCGATTTGATATCGACCCTCACCCCGAAATGCCTTGAGATCCCGCGCACGGTCTGAAAATTATCGCTGTTCAGGCTCGCCGCGACCTCAGGGTGCACTTCCAGCGTAATGCGGCGCACCCGGTTATTGGCCAGGTGGTTCTTGAGCTCCCGTAACGCGTGCAGGGCGATCGAGAACGCCGACTTGACCTTCCCTTTGCCCTGGCAATAAGGGCAATCCTGGTAGGAAATGCTCTCGAGCGTTCGGTGGGTCCGCTCCCGGGTCATCTGGACAAGGCCCAGCTTCGACAGGCCGAGGATATCCGTCTTGGCCCGGTCGCTGGTGAGGGCGGACTTAAAAACGTTGATGAGCTCCCGGCGGTGACGCTCTTCCATCATGTCGATAAAATCGATGACGATGATCCCGCCGACGTCGCGCAGCTTCAGCTGGCGGGCGATCTCGCGGGCGGACTCGCAGTTGACGGCGAACGCCATCTCTTCCTGGGAGATGCGGCGGCGGTGGAACTTACCGGAGTTGACGTCGATCACGGTCAGCCCCTCGGTCGGCTCGATGACGATATAGGCCCCGCTCTTCAAAAAGACCTTGTTGGAATAGAGCCGCTTGATCTCCTCTTCGATGCCCTTCTTCTCGAACAGAGGGACCCTCTCGCGGTACAGCCTCACCGTGTGCGCGATGCGGCTCATGTAGGAACGGACAAAATGCAGGATCCTCTTGAATTCTTCCTTGGAGTCGACCCAGATGGCTCCGATCTCCTCATTGAAATAATCCCTCAGCATCCTTAAGACCAGGTCGTAATCCTCATAGATCAAATAAGGCGGATTGCGGCGCTTCGCCGCCTTTTCGATGCGGTCCCACAGGCGCAGCAGAAGTGCCAGGTCCCGATGCAATTCCTTGGCGGTCGCCCCCCTCGCCACCGTTCGCACGATGAGCCCCATCGGACGCGGCATCTTCAACTCCGGAAGGATCGCGCGCAGGCGGTGGCGCTCCGCGTCATCATCGATCCTCTTGGAGATCCCGATATGTTTCTCAAAAGGCATGAGGACCAGATAGCGGCCCGGCAGGCTGATCTCGGTCGTGAGCCGCGCCCCCTTGGTCCCAAAGGGCTCCTTGGTCACCTGCACGATGATCTCCTGGCCCTGTTTGAAACTCGGCGCCTCGGCCTTACGGCCGTTCGTCGACGGACCGACCTCGACCTCTTCATCCGCCATCAACCCCGCGGTATCGTTGAGGTACAGGAAACCGTTCTTCTCCAAACCGATGCTGACGAAGGCCGCCCCCACGGAGGGCACGATCGTCTCGACCTTGCCCTTATAGATGCTGCCGACGATCGCCCGGTCCTTGACGCGCTCGACGAAATAGTTCTCGAGCTTGTTCTCTTCCAGGATCGCCACCCGGCGCTCCTGCTGTTCAAAATTGATCAATATCTCTTTCTTATTCACTGAATCCCTCCTCCAAAGGTCCTGCGACAAAAAATCGTTATATCTCAGACATCTGCCAGACGTCTTTTAATTCGATGCCGGGGGGCAGCGCCGCTGCCAGGCGTTCCTTGAGCCGGCTTGGTTCCCAACATTCGTCAAGAAAGACCTCTCCCTCTTCCCTGGGCGAGGCGACGCCGACCTTCAGCGCGCGGCTCAGCCGCAGCTTCGGCCGCGGGCTGAACCCCTGGGAGAGAGCGACCGGCGCCTCGGCGCGGCGCAGGGCCCGGGCCAACAGCCTCAACAGATCCAGATGGGAGATAAAGATCTGCTGGCCTTCCTTGCTGAAAGCGAATCCGTAATGGAAGCTCATGCGCGCTCTCAAATGACCCTTCTTAAGAAAACCCCGCACGGCTCAAACCATGCGGGGTTTTATCCGTCTCAGAAGTCCCCGGCCTTTAACCCAGGAGATAAGGACGTATGGCCTTCTGCTCGGGAGAGAGCCTCAGATGGGCCGAGGGGCTCCACAGGGCCCTTCAAAACTTTGATCCGACCTCAAAATCAAACCGATGTCTAGATCGTTCCTGACAGCGGCGTCATCCGCTTTTGAAGCTCCGTGAGCTGTTCCGAAGCCAAGGTCTTCTCATCCACGATATGCGCCGTGATGAAGATCAGCAGCTCGACCTTCT
>JBFZAX010000108.1:0-4092 GCA_041308805.1 Candidatus Omnitrophota bacterium
CTGGGAAAAATAAGATAACCTCTTGAGATTGTCCGGATAATCGCCGAAGCGGTCGCCGTAGAGCCCTTCGCGCTGGTACATATCATGCTTGACGACATAGACCTTCGTGCCCGACCTGAAGCTCCCGACGTCAAAATCATCGTCGATCTTCTTCAGGGCCACGCCGGCAAAACGCACCGCCTGGTATTTCGGCAACACGAGGATCGCCTGCGCCCCGCACTCCTCGAGCGCCTGAGGCAACGCCCCGCAGATATCCGCCAACCCGCCGGTCTTGGCAAAAGGGACCGCTTCGCTGGCCACCACCGCGATCTTCATAAAGGAACCTCCTCTGTCTGCAGCCAGTTCTTGCCCACCGAGATCGTCGTCTTCAAAGGGACCCGCAAGGGCATGACGCCCTCCATTCCTTCGCGCACCAGCTTGACCAGCGCCGGCCGCTCGCTTTTTTTGACCTCAAACACCAACTCATCATGCACCTGCAGGATCAGGCGCGAGCGCAGCCCCTGCTCGCGCAGCCCACGGTGGATCGCCAGCATCGCCAGCTTGATGATGTCGGCGGCCGACCCCTGGATCGGCGCGTTGACCGCCTGGCGCTCGGCGAACTGGCGCACGGCGGCGTTGGCATTACGGATCTCCGGGATGTAGCGGCGCCGGCCCAACAGGGTCGCCACAAATCCGTTCTCCCGGACAAAGGCGATCTGGTCTTCCAGGTATCCCTTGACCTTCGGATACCTCAAAAAATATTCGTCGATGAAGGTCTGGGCGGTCGCCGGGTCGATCCCCAGGTCCTTGGCCAGGCCGAACGCGCTCATCCCGTAGACGATACCGAAGTTGACCCGCTTGGCGTTCTCCCGCATCCCGTCGCTGACCTCTTCCTCTTTAACGCCGAAGATGAGCGACGCGGTGTACCGGTGCACGTCGGCGTCCTCGCGGAAAGCACGCAGGAGCGTCTCGTCCTGCGACAGATGGGCGAGAATCCTCAATTCGATCTGCGAATAGTCCGCCGACAGCAGGGCGTCGTAGCCGTCGCCGGGCACAAAGGCCTGGCGGATACGGCGGCCCAGCTCCGTCTTGATGGGGATGTTCTGCAGGTTCGGATTGCTGGAGCTCAGCCGGCCTGTTTCGGTGCCCGCCTGATTAAAAGTGCTGTGGATCCGACCGGTCCTCGCGTCCACCAGCTGCGGCAGCGCGTCGATATAGGTCGTCTTGAGCTTCGCGATCTGACGGTACTCCAGGAGCCGCTGCGGCAGCGGATGGTCCGCGGCCAGCCGCGTCAGCACCTCTTCGTCCGTGGAGGCGCCCGTCTTGGTCTTTTTAAGGACGGGGAGCTTGAGCTTCCCGAAGAGAACCTCGCCGAGCTGCTTGGGCGAGTTGATGTTGAACGCCCCGCCCGCGGCCCCGTGGATCTCCTTGACCAACCCGTCGAGCTTCTTGTCCATCTCGCGGGAGAACGCCTGAAGATGGCCGACGTCAACGCGCACGCCGGCCGCTTCCATCTCGGCGAGGACATCGACGAGCGGCATCTCGACCTCATCAAAGAGCTTGCGCAGCCCCCGCTCCTGCAGCGCTTCGTCGAGTTTGAGGCGCAACGTCCAAAGATAATGCGATTCGCGGCCCTGATAGTCCAGACGGCTGACCCCTTCGAGGCCCAAATGGTCCCACAGGAGGCCCTCTAAGTCCCGCGAGGCGCGCGAGGATTCCACCAAATGGGCGGCGATCATCGTGTCGAAGAAACGGCTGCGGACCTCGATGCCCTCACGCCGCAAAAGCCGCAGGCTCTTTTTCACATCGTGGCCGATGGCGAGACGGTCGGACTGCGCCCAGAGATCGCGGGCCGTTCGGGCCGAAACTTCGAAGACCTGACCTTCGTCGATCGCGGCGTTAACGGCCAGCCCCGGTCCCGCAACGGCTTCGCTGACGTAAAAAGCGAACGGCGCGCCGGGGCCCGCCTTCTCAAAGAACGCCTCAACATCCGACAGCGGCTGTACCGCGATGCCAAGAGCCGGCAGGGTCGACGAAAGCCGCTGGCGGGAGATCTCCCGGAGCAGGCCCTTGAACTCCAGGCGGCTGAAGACTTCCCAGAGCTTCTGGGAATCGGTCTCCCTCTTTTCCAGATCCTCGAGGCGGCACTCCAAAGGCACATCCCGATGCAATTGCGCCAATTCTTTGCTCAGCCGGATCATCGGCGCGCTCTGCTCGATGATCTTGCGGATCGCTTCGCGCTTGATCCGGTCGGGGTGATCGAGGATCTCATCGACGCTCTCGAACTCCTCCAGCAGCGCGCGGGCCGTCTTCTCGCCGATGCCCTTGGCGCCCGGGATGTTATCGGAAGCGTCTCCCATGAGCGAGATCAGGTCCGGAATGCCCCGGGGCGGGACCCCGAACTTCTCCTTCACCACCTTTTCGGTGAAAACGATCCCGTCCTCTTTATAAGGGTTGTAGACCTCGACCTTATCGGTAACCAGCTGCAAAATATCCTTATCCGAGCTGACGACCACGGTCTTGCCGACCTTGCCCGAAAAACGGTGGACGATCGACGCGATCACGTCGTCGGCCTCGTAGCCGGGGGCCTCAAAGGCGGCGAAGTTATAGGCGGCCACGACCTCTTTGATGAAGGGCACCTGGGAGAGGAGCTCCGACGGCATCGGCGCGCGGTGGATCTTGTACTCGGCGAATTTCTCGGTGCGGTGCGTTTTCTTGGCGACGTCGAAACAGACGCCCAGGTACCCGGGCTCGATCTCCTCGAGGATGCGCCGAACCATCTTGATGAAGCCGAAGACGGCGTTGGTCGGCTGGCCCGACGAGGTGACCAGCGGCGCCTTGATCGCGTAAAAAGCCCTGTAAAACAATGAGTGAGCGTCGATCAGGCAGAGCTTGGCGTCTTTCATCGAGAGGAGAGCGGAAAACGAAGAGCGCGGGGACGAGCCCCCCGCCGACCGTGTCAGCGTGCCGCGCGAGTTGTCTTATGGAATGGGATCAGGTCTCAAGGAATGCGAGGCTGCGCAATGCGGAAAACCCAGCCTCCGGAGCCCCCGCAGCGCCGGGCGAAACGCCCCGCGCCCCGCGGACCCTAATTCGTGCTGATCGCCTTATGCATGACTTCGTTGGTCAGCTTCTTGATCTGCTTGTTCTTGGGATCGAGGGTCTCCGCGAACCCCAGCTCCTCGAGGGCGCCGATGTAATCCCCGGTCAGGTACAGGCGCTTGCCTTTCAGGTAATGCATGCGGGCCTCGCGCTTGCGGCGCTTGGGGTCCAGGTCGTTGCCCCTCGGCCGGCCTGCTTTGAAGGACTCGGACTCGATCTCGGTCATCTGGTCGTTCATGAAGTCGGCGCGGACCTCGGGGTCGCTGACCCCCAGGCTCTGCAGCTCCTGCCGCGCGCGGGCGGTCCCGGTGTCGTTCCAATCGCCGACCACGACCCGCTGCTTCAAATAGACGACGGCCTTCTCCATGTCGCCCTCTTTCTCATAGAGACTGCCCAGATTATAGTAAGGCTCCGGGAGGTTCGGATCGAGCTCGATCGCCTTGCCGTAAGCCAACTTGGCGCGATCGTTCAAGCCCTTCGCTTCGTAAAGGGTCCCCATGTCGTTATAGGCGGTGGCCAGGGTGGGGTCGAGTTCGACAGCCTTTTGATAATACGTGAGCGCCGTATCCGTATCGCCCATCCTCTGCGCCTCTAGCCCTTTGTCCCGGTATTCAAAAGCCAACTTCTCGGATTCTTCCGAAAAGGCTTCCGATGCAGAAGAGACGATCATCGAAAATGACGCGGCGAGAAAAAAGACCGGAAGGAAGAAGATGATTTTTCTCATCTGTGGGGATTTGTTAGAGTTAGAATAATACAACATGGAACAAATAGCAAGCAAAATTATTCGAGTGGGTTCGTCTCAAGGTCTCAAGTCAGTCGATAGTCTATAGTCGATGGTCTATTGTCAAAACAAAAAGGATGGAAGTCCGAGGTCCGATGACGGCAGGTTAAGGAGGTTACGAACGTTAAGAAGGTTAAGGACGTTACTGCGCCAAGCTTAAAAAAGAAGCAAGCTTTTGCCTTTTATCCTGACAGTAACCTTCTTAACCTCCTTAACTTTCTTAACATCCG
>JBFZAX010000109.1:0-3922 GCA_041308805.1 Candidatus Omnitrophota bacterium
TGCATGATCTCATCGATCAGACTCTTGTTGAGAACCTCGGGGACAAAACCCGCGCCGATACCCTGGATCCTGTGCGGGCCCGGCTTCCCGCCCGACAGGACAGGCGAATCCTTCGGCTCCAGTCCGATGATCTTAACCGAAGGCTTTTTCTTTTTCAGCGCTTCCGCGACGCCCGTGATGGTCCCGCCGGTGCCGATGCCGGCGATAAAAATATCCACTCCGCCATCCGTGTCGCTCCATATCTCTTCGGCGGTCGTCTTGCGATGGATCTCGGGATTCGCGGGATTGCCGAACTGCTGGGGCATAAAAGTATTGTCCATGCTCTTAACCAGTTCTTCGGCCTTCTCCACGGCGCCGCGCATGCCCCGCGTGCCATCCGTCAAAACCAATTCGGCCCCGAGGATCCTTAAAAGCTGCCGGCGCTCGACGCTCATGGTATCGGGCATCGTGAGGATCAGCCGATACCCCTTAGCCGCGCACACGAAAGCCAATCCGATCCCCGTGTTGCCGCTCGTCGGTTCGATGATGATCGTGTCCTTCTTGATCAAGCCCTGCTTCTCCGCGGCTTCGATCATCGCGACGCCGATCCGGTCTTTGACGCTGGAGAGGGGATTGAAAAACTCGAGCTTGGCCAAGACCGTGGCTTTCAGCCCGGCGGTGAGCTTGTTGATGCGCACCAAAGGCGTACGCCCGACCGTCTTCGTGATATCTTCGTAGATCTGGGTCATGACAAACCCCCTGTTGAGGGCAAATTATATGGAGTCTTTCAGGCTTTCGCAGACTTTTTGAGGGCCGAATCGATATCCGCGAGGACATCCTGGACGTTCTCCAGCCCGACCGAGAGACGGATGAAATCCGGCGTGACGCCGGTCGCCAGCTGCTCTTTGGCCGACAGCTGCTGGTGCGTCGTCGTGGCCGGATGGATCGCCAGCGTCTTAGCATCCCCCACATTTGCCAGATGAGAGATCAGCTGAAGCGAATCGATGAACTTCGTGCCGGCCTTCAGCCCTCCCTTGATGCCGAAGCCGATGATCGCGCCGGCGCCTTTGCGCAGGTATTTGCGGCTGCGCAGGCGCTCCGGGCTCGTCAACAGGCCCGGATAATTGACCCAGGCGACGCGGGGATCCTTCTCGAGGAACCGGGCCACCGCCAACGCATTCTCGCAATGGCGCTGCATCCGCAGATGAAGCGTTTCCAACCCCTGCAAAAAGAGGAAAGCGTTAAAAGGAGCCATCACGGCCCCGATATCGCGCAGGAGCGTCACCCGCAGCTTGATGATATAGGCGATATTGCCGAGCTTTTTGAGGGCCTTGACGAAATTCAGGCCATGGTAGCTTGGATCGTCGGCAGCCACCAGAGGAAACTTGCCGTTCGTCCAGTCGAATTTGCCGGAGTCGACGACCAAGCCCCCCAAAGACGTCCCGTGCCCCCCGATGAACTTGGTCGCGGAATAGACCACGATATCCGCGCCGAAATCAAAAGGCCTCAGCAGATAAGGCGAAACGGTGTTGTCGACGACCAGGGGCACGCCGTTCTTATGGGCGACCTGGGCCAAGCCTTCGATATCCGCGACGTCCAGCTTGGGGTTGCCGATCGACTCCGCATACAGGGCTTTGGTACGGCTGTTCACCGCTTTCTGAAATCCCCGGAGATCGTTGGACTTGACGAACCGGACCTTGATGCCGAGCCTCGCGAACGTGTAATGGAAAAGAGTATAGGTGCCGCCGTAAAGGTTGTCCGCCGAAACGATCTCATCGCCCGCTTGCGCGATATTGAGAAGCGCTAGGGTGATAGCGGACTGACCGCTGGCGACGCCCACCGCGCCCACGCCGCCCTCAAGAAGGGCGATGCGCTTTTCTAAGACGTCCGTCGTAGGGTTCTGAAGCCGGGTGTAAATATTCCCGAACTCCTTGAGCGCGAAGAGGTCTGCGGCGTGCTGCGTGCTCTTGAACTGATACGAGGTAGTCTGATAGATCGGCACAGCCCGCGCGCCGGTCGCCGGATCCGGATCCTGGCCGCCGTGCAGGCATAACGACTCGACCGTCAATTTGGCATCAATTTTGCTCATGGACTTCCTCCGTTTTGAACGGAATTTGGGACTTCTGACCCTCTATTATGCCTTAAAGAAAGCTGCAGGACAATGGAAAAATTTATCCCGGCCACAAAAAGCCTCAGATCCCGGCCCCATCGCTGAAGAAGTGTTCGAGTTCACGGACCGCGGTCTTTTCATCCGGCCCATCCGCGATGATGCCGATCTCTTCATCCCGGCTCGCCCCCAGCGAAACGAGCTCAAGAATAGAACAAGAATCCGCAAACTGGCATTTGTTGCACAAAAAAACCTTGCTCTGAAACTGTCGGGAGAGCTTAACGAGCTCTGCGGCCGTACGCAGATGAAGACCATGGGGCCTGTTAACCGTGATTTTCTTGACTTCCATCGCTCCCCCCCCTTGCCTTATCTAAATATGATACATAGGCGTTTTTGAAGTGGATCGATTCAGCAGGTCTTCGAAAGTTATCTTCTCAAGAGTGTCGAGGAACAAACCCTTCGCCTCCCTCCAGGCCTCCCAGAGGAACAGATCAGGATCGGATGTCTCTCGAACCGAGGAACGACGCTTCGAATCGCCCTTACTGAAATCAGCGTCCACTGCGCGGAAGACCTCCGCCAACGTTATGCGGGCAGGAGGCTTCGCCAGGAGATAACCTCCGGCCACCCCCCTGGCGCTCGTAACAATCCCGGCATTCTTAAGATGGCTCATCAGCTGCAACAAAAAATTAGCCGGAATTTTCTGCCGCTGGGAGATCGTCGCGATGCGCACAGGGACTCGGCGACCGGATTGCACGGCCAATTCAAAGATCGCTTTATAGGCGTAAATTATCCTCGCGGGCAGTTTCATGGATCCCATCCTTTTGATACAATACTAACATTATCATCTTAATAATATATTAAAAACCAAATCCCGTCAACTCTTATCTTCGGTAATAAACCTGTGGCGGGACCTTTACTCTGCGCGTCCTGAAGCCCCGCCCTTCAGGCGGGGAGATAAGGTGGCCGCTTAGAGTAACCCTGACACAAGCCCCGGCCTTCGGGCCGGGGAAGACGGGGTTGACTCTGCGCAGCCTGAAGCCCCGACCATGCCCCGGAGGGGCTAGGCCGAGGAAGACGGGGTCTACTTGAACGGTTCGAAGAACTTCAGAAGGATGGTCTCTTCCAAGAGCTCGAGCTTGACAGGCTTGGTCAAATAATCGAAAGCGCCCAGCTCCCGGCACCGGTCCGCCATGGCGGGCTCGGCGAGACCGGTGACAACGATGACGCCCACCTCTTTATTGATCTCTTTGATCTTCTTAAGGACTTCCAGGCCGTCGGTCTGAGGAAGGCGGATATCCAGCAAAACCAAAGCGGGGGCCTCTTGAGCGACAAGCCGCAGAGCCTCTTCCCCGTTGCCGCAGACCAGGACATGAAAGCCCTTCTTGGTCAAGAAGCTGCGCAGGATCTCCTGGACCGGCCGTTCATCATCGACCAGCAGTATCTTCTTCATTGAGGGTTCCCCGGCTGCGCGTCCGAACCGGCATCCCCTTCGCTGAGTTTCTCATGATGATGCCTCACGACCTTGGCCTCGACAAGATAGATGATGTCCTCGGCGATATTGGTCACGTGGTCGCAGATACGCTCCAGATAGCGGGCCACGAGCAGCAACGGCACGGCGCGGCTGGCGCTCTTGGGGTCTTTGGCCATGAAATCGTTGATAAGCTCATCCTGGATCAGATCGCGCAGCCTGTCCGCCTCGGAGTCCGACAGGCACACCGTCTTGGCGAGCTCGACATCCCTGTTCACGAAAGCGTCGATCGCCTTTTTCACCATGCTTTCCGCCACGGCGGAAAGCTTGGGGATGTCGATCAAGGGTTTCAAGAGCGGCTTGTCTGC
>JBFZAX010000110.1:0-4281 GCA_041308805.1 Candidatus Omnitrophota bacterium
GACGTCGTTGGGTAACGTCAAAAGAAAAAACCGAAAAGGTTATTTACGAACTACGTAACCGAACCACGAAACGGGCCGCGTTACCCCCTTGCGGGGGCGCTTCGCAGCCGTAACCTAACTACGACAGACGGAATACTTCTGGAACAAAACAGGACAGTCCTGTTTTGTTCCAGAGACCATCGACCATAGACCATCGACTATAGACTTTTCTATGATCATCAGCGTTAAAAATCAAACGGTTCATCGTTTTTCACCCGCCAGCCTGATCCGCGGATCGGCTAAGGCATAACCCACGTCAGCCAAAAAATTCCCCAGTAGCGTCAGAGCGGCGCTTAAGACCAATAACGCCATGATGACCGGATAATCGCGCGCCATGACGGCATTGAAGAACAGGCGTCCGGTCCCGGGGATCGCGAAGATGGATTCGAAGATGACGCTGCCGCCAATCAGGCCCGGGATCGACAGCCCGACAAGAGTGATGATCGGCAAGAGCGCATTACGCAATCCGTGCCGGAAAAGAACGACTTGGGGCGGCAGGCCCCGGGCATAAGCCGCCGTGATATAGCTCTTGCGCAACTCTTCCCGCAGCGATTGGCGCATATAACGGCTGACCGCGGCGAGGCTGGCAACGGTCGACACGAAGATCGGCAGCGCCAGGTGCCTGAGGATGTCGATCGTTTTCCGGACCGGTGAAAAATATTCGAAATCAAGGCTCGTCAGGCCGCTGACCGCGAAGATCCTCACCTTGACCGCCAAAAGGTCCATGAGGACCAGGGAAAGCCAGAAGGTCGGCATGGCGAAGAGAAGGAACAGGACGGCGGTCAGGGCCTTATCCGCGCGGGAACCCTCATGCAGGGCTGACCAGGCGCCGAGCGGAATGCCTATGCCTAACAGGAGGATCAAGGAAGTGACGTTGATCGCCAGCGTCACGGGAAGGGCCTCTTTGATCTTATTCGTTACCGGCCGGCCGTCGGAAAAAGAGTCGCCGAAGTCCCATCGCGCCAGGCGGCGCAGCCATTGGAGATATTGGGTCCCCAGGGGCTGGTCAAGCCCGTACAGTTTTTCCAGTCGCTGGCGCACTTCCAGGGAGACCTTCGGGTTCAGGTCTCCGGCGACATCGCTGGGCTTGCCCGGAGCCAGATGGATCACGATGAAGCTCATCAGCGATATGCCGATCAGCAGCAGGATGGCTTGTAGGAAGCGGCGTAATAAGAAGAATATCATTTTAATTCTGCAGCTTTGCTGTGTTTTTAAAGCGGGTTAATTGAGTTTCTTAACGCGAATTTGCGCGAATCAGTCTATGGTCAATGGTCGATAGTCGATTGTCAATGGATAAAGAACGGTTTTAGGTTACGCAGGTTAAGAAAGTTAAGAAGGTTACTGTCACAACAAAAAGCAAAAGCTTGCTTCTTTTTAAACTTGGCGCAGTAACGTCCTTAACCTTCTTAACGTTCGTAACCTCCTTAACCTGCCGTCATCGGACCTCGGACTTCGATCCTTTGGTTTTGACCATAGACCATCGACTATAGACTATCGACTGATTTGAGACCTTGAGACGTTGAGACATTGAGACTTTTCTGTGCTATATCTCCTGGGTCCTATATCGCTGCTTGTCGCGGGGCACCCACCAACGGATGAGATCATGGCCGATGCCGATGGGCGCCGGTTCGATCCCGAGGAACCGCGAGCTGACGATCTCCAGGGAATCTGCGGCGAAGAGAAAAAGACACGGCTGGTCATCATAGACGAGGCGGTGGATCTTTTTGTAGAGCCGGGCTCTTTCTTCCTGGCCGAAGACGCGCCTGGCTTCTTCAAGCAGGGAGTCCACTTCAGGGTTGGCATAGCCTAAAAAATTGAACTCCCCTTCCCGTGTTTTGGAGGAATGCCAGATATCATAACAATCGGGGTCGCGGCCCAGGGACCAGCCGAGCAACACGGCATCGAAACGCCTTTTGTCAATAAAATCAGCCAAAAGCGCGCTCCACTCCAGGACTTTTATCTTGACCTTGATCCCGATCTTCCCGAGGTCTTTTTGGATGAGTTCCGCTGTCTTGAGCCGTTCCTGCGCGCCCTGGTTCGTCAGGATCGTGAATTCGAATCTCTTGCCGCCGCGCATGAGGACGCCGTCGGTATCGCGCTCTTTCCAGCCAGCCTCAGCCAAGAGGCGCTTGGCCTGTTCGGGGTCGTAAGGCACGGGCCGGACCCCGTCATCGTAAGCCCACGAATCCACCACAAAGGGGCCGGTCGTCACGCGGCCCGATCCCAGCAGGACCATCTTGACGATCTCGTCCTTATTGACGGCGCAGTCGATCGCCTGCCGCACGCGCAGGTCTTCGAAGAGCTCATGGCGCAGGTTGTAGCCGAGGTAGGTGTAACCGAACCCGGGGGTCCTGAATTTATTGTAGTTTTTCCGGAAGAATTCGCTCTGTGTCTGGCGCGTGAACTGCAGCGGCGACAGGCCGCTGGCATCCACCGTCAGCGTCTGCAGCTCCAGGAAGATCGTCGTCGCATCGGGAATGATCCGGCTGACATAGCGGGATAAAAAGGGCTGCCCCTCGAAATAGTCGGGGTTCGCCGTCAGGTCGATCTGGCTTCCCCGCGCCCATTTCTTGAAGCGATAGGGTCCGGTGCCCACGGGCCTCTGGGAAAAATCGGTATCGTTGAGGTCTTCGCTGGCCAGAAGATGCTCGGGCATGATCCACATCGCCCAGCTGGACAAAGCGGGAGAAAAAGGTTGCTCGTAGCGCACGATGACCGTAAGAGGGTCAGGCGTCAACAGCTCCTTGACTTTCATAAAATCGCCCGAATAAGGCGTGCGGACCGAAGGGTCCCTCAATTTCTGAAAGGTGAAAGCGACGTCTTTGGACGTGAACGGTTCACCGTCATGCCAACGCACCCCTTTTCTGAGATGGAAAGTGATCTCCAGCCCGTCTTCTGATACTTCCCAGCTTTCAGCCAGGTCGCCGGCCAGGCGGATATCTTTATCATATTTCAGCAGGCCGTTGAACAGGAGGCCGCAGATCCCGGCGCTGGCCGTATCGGAAGCCAGGATGGGGATGAGGACGCGTGGTTCGGCGATGGCGGCCGTGACCAGGGCATCTCCGGGAACGGGGGTTTCTTCGGCGATGGCGGGCCGATGCGGCGCCGTTATGATCAGGAGGCAGAAAAAAACAAGACTGCCGAATGACCGTCGGCAGTCTTTGGGAAAAACCTTATGCTCAAGCTTACTTGTTGCTTCCACCTTCAGCGGAAGTGGGTTGGGCTGTCGTCGCCGCAGGCGGTTGGTCCGCCGGCGCTGAGACCGAAGGCGCCGCGGGCGTTTCGAGAGCAGGCGGTTCACCGGTCGCGGCTCCGGCCGCGGGCGGAGCGGGTGTCTGGGCATCAGTCGCCGGTGCCGGTGAAGGTGCGGCCGGCGTCGTTCCTGCTGTCGCAGTCTCTTCCTGCGCTTTTTGATCCGAGGGCGCAGAGGTCTGGACGCCGAGCGGACGGGCCGGGGCGGAAGACGTCTGTTTATAAGAGGTGTCTATGAGCGATTTGTTCTTTTGGATCGACAGGAAGGCCAATCCGAGACACGTCATAAAGAAGACGACGGCCAAGACGGAGGTCGCTTTGATCAGAAAGGTGTTGGTCCGGGTGCCGAAGATCGATTCCGCGGAAGACAGGGAATCGATGAGGCCGCCGCCGCGCCCCTGCTGGATCAGGACGAGGACGATCAACAGGGCGCACGCGAGAGCGTGGATAACTATGACAAAACCAAACATCGCTATAGCCTCTCTTTCTCTTTAAGTTTTTATCGACGCCGCCGCCATGGCGTTCAACACGATGCCTGAAAAACTCTTGACATCGAGGCTGGCGCCTCCGACCAGGGCTCCGTCGATGTCCGGCTGGCCGACGAGGTCCTTGGCGTTTTCCGGTTTGACGCTGCCGCCGTAAAGGATCGGCATCTGTTCGGCGATCTCCCGTGAATAGATCTTTTCCAGCAGCCCGCGGATGAAATGATGGACCTCCTGCGCCTGCTGAGGCGTCGCGGTCTTTCCCGTCCCGATGGCCCAAACGGGCTCGTAGGCGATCACGATCTGGGACATCTCTTCGGCCGAGAGGCCCTTGAGGCTGTTGGCGACATGGTCCTCAACGACCGTGAAGGTACGGCCCCCTTCCCTTTCCTGCAGGTTCTCGCCGACGCAGACAATGGGGGTCAGCCGGTGCTTGAGGGCGGTGCGGGTCTTTTTGAGGACCGACTCGTTGGTCTCGTGGAAATACTGGCGCCTCTCCGAATGGCCG
>JBFZAX010000111.1:0-3793 GCA_041308805.1 Candidatus Omnitrophota bacterium
GGGGCGCGGCCGCGCGCGGCGGCCTTCGCGCAACCTTTGCGTCAGGCCCTGGCCGGTTGTTTGTGTTGGATCGCGGGCAGCACCCATGAGAAAGAAGAAGAGGCGGTGGTCACGATCTACAGGTCTCTGGTGAAGGACTTTAAGAGCCTGAGGCTCATCATCGCCCCGCGCCATCTGGAGCGGACCGAGAAGGTCCGGCGCTTGATCCGTTTTCAGGGATTAGAGGTGGTGAAGTTTTCCCGGTTGCCGGCGATGGGCGCCGAGGGCGATGTCAGGTCTCTTTCCCCCGACCAGGTCATTCTGGTGGATACGATCGGGGATCTGAGCGGCCTTTACGCGTTCGCGGATGTCGTCTTCATCGGCGGCAGCCTCGTTAAAAAAGGGGGCCATAATCCGATCGAGCCGGCGATCTTCGGCAAGCCGGTCTTTTTCGGCAAGTATATGCATAATTTCAAAGAGATCCGAGATGTCTTCCTGCGCCACTCCGCTGCCGTCGAGGTCTTGACGCCCGAAGAGCTGGAATACGGATTGCGCAAGGTCCTGGCGGACGGGCAGGAGCGCCAGGCGCTGGGCCGCAACGCCCGCCGGCTCATCGAAGAGAACCGGGGAGCGGCTCAGTGTTCGTTCGACGCGATTAAGGAATTGATGATCTCATGAACGGGCTCAGGGTCTTTTATACGCGTAACGAGATCACCGGAGCGTACCTCTTGCTTTGGCCTTTGCTGGCTCTCGCGTCGGTATTTTACGCGGTCGGCGTCGAGGCGCTTAAGTTTTTTTACGGGGTTGGGCTCTTGCGCTCTTACCGGCCCAAGGCCAAGGTTATCAGCGTCGGCGGATTGACGTTGGGCGGCAGCGGCAAGACCCCCTTGGTGGAGTTTTTGGCGAAGGATCTGGCGCAGCGGTCCCGCAGGACAGCGGTCCTTTTGCGGGGATACAGGCGCCCGGCTCCTGACAAGGCGCCGCCGACGGACGATCTCGAGCGCCTGGGCGATGAAGGGTCCCTGCTCAAAGAAAATCTGGGGGAGGCCGCTCAGGTCTTTGTCCGCCCCGACCGCGCGGCGTTGGCGCGCGAGCTGGACGGGACGGGCCGTTATGACGTTTTTGTCCTGGACGACGGATTCCAGCATTGGCGGCTGCGCCGGGATTGCGACGTCGTCTGCGTGGACGCTTCTCTTCCTTTTGGCCGGGCCTGGGTGTTGCCCCTGGGGCATTTGCGCGAAGGGCTGGGAGCGCTGCGCCGCGCGGATATCTTCGTCCTGACGCGTTGCGACGAGGCGCCGGCGCTTGAGGTCGACAGGGTCGCAGATCTTTTAAGAAGGATCAATCCTCGCGCGGGCCTGGCGCGGTCGGTCCACGCCCCGAGGCGATTGCGCCATCTGCTGACAGGCGCGCCGGCCGCGCTCGATCGGATCAAGGGGGAAGATGTCTGTCTGCTGGCGGGTATCGCCAACCCCCGGTCGCTGGCGCGCGCGGTGCAGAAGCTGGGAGCCCGTGTGGCCTTCGAGGAACTTTTTGAAGACCATCATATTTTCAAGGAAGAGGAGATCGGCGCGCTGGGCCGGGAGTGTCGTCGCCGAGGCCTCAAGATCGTCGTCACGACCCAGAAGGACGCGCCGCGCCTGCGCCGGCTTGAAGGCCTGCGGCAGGTGCCGGCGGATATCTTCGAGCTGGATGTGGAGCTGAGGATCATTGCGGGCCAAAAGGATTGGGATGAGAGATTGGATCGCCTGTTTCTTCGTTAAGGCCGCTGCCGGCCTGATGAGCCTGTTGCCGTTGGCCGCGTGGCTGGCGCTGGCGAGAGTCGCCGGCGGGCTTTATTATTTTGTCGCGGGCAAGAAGAACCGCCGGGCGTGGGCCCACCTGCGCCTCGCGCTGCCCGGCCTGCCGCCGGCGCAACGCAAGCGGATCATCCGGCAGATGTACCGCCACTATGCCCAGAACGCGGTCGAGGCTCTTTACCTGCCGCATATGACCGAGGGAGCGCTGCGGGACCGGATCCGGATCCCGGACCTGGCCGCCATCAAGGGCGCGCTGATGGGGCATAGCGGCTTGATGCTGGGATGCCACGCCGGCAGCTGGGAGCTTTCGCACGCGGCGTGCGCCGCGCATTTCCGGGAGGCGGGGTACGCGATCCTCGCGCAGCCCCAGAAAAGATACAAGCGGCTTGACGCCTATCTCAACGGCTTGCGCGAACGCAAGGGCTGCCGGGTCTTTCGCGTCGACGAATTGAGAAAGGTCGTGGGCCATCTCGAGGCGGGCGGCATCCTGGGGTTCGTGGCGGATCACGGCGGCAAGGAAGGGGTGGCGGTGGAGTTCTTCGGCAAGCCGGCCATGACGCCCGTCGGCAGCCTGCGCTTCGCCCGCCGTTTCAAGTCCAGGATATTCCTGGCGTATATGCATCGCGTCGGCGGCCCTGATCACGAGATCCTTTTCAAGCCGTTCGATCCGGTCTTTACCGGCGATGAAGCGCAGGACCTGCGCCGTAACCTGGCGGCGATGAATAAGATCTTTGAAGAGTGGATCGCGCGGTTTCCCGAGGAGTACCTGTGGTTCTTCCGGCGCTGGAAGTATTCGCCCCGAAAAGACATCCTTATCCTTAACGACGGTAAGGCCGGTCATCTGAAGCAGTCCCTGGCGGTCGCGGACCTCATCGCCGGCGCCGGGGTCGAGGTCCGCACGGAGATCAAGGACGTGCGTTACCGCCATGGTCGCGGTCCGTTCTGGCTGTCCTTCGCGGGCCGTCTTTTCGGACGGCGCGCGCTGCGGGCGCTGGCGCCCCGCGTCCTGGCGCCGCCGATATGGGAGCTCCTGCGTCAGGGTTCTTACGATATTATTCTGTCCGCCGGCGCATCGCTGGCCGCGGTCAATCTGGCGCTCGCTTACGAGAATGACGCGAAGTCCGTCGTTCTGATGCGGCCCGGCGTCTTTCCGCTGAGCTGGTTTGACCGCGTCATCCTTCCGGAGCACGATCGGCTCTCTCGACGGCCCAACACGACGGTGATCTCCGGCGCCCTCAGCAACATCACGGCGCGCGGCATGGAAGAGGATTTTGAGCGCCTGAGTCATGTCCGGCAAGGGGTCAAGGGGCTGAAGGAGGCTCCGCAGCTGAAGATCGGTTTCTTGGTCGGGGGAGATTCGAAGACGCACCGCCTTACCCCTCAGACGGTGGCATTCTTGTGCGATCAGCTGCTGATGTTCGCGCACACGGCCGACGCTTTTCTGCTGGCGACGACGTCGCGCCGGACCTCCTCGGAAGTTGCTGTCATCCTGAAGGGCCAGCTCGGGCCGGAGCTTCGATGCCGGCTGTTGGTCCTGGCTAACGAGGAGAACCCCCCGGGCACGATCGGAGGGCTGTTCTATCTCAGCGACATCCTCGTCGTCAGCGGAGAGAGCATCTCGATGGTCTCGGAAGCGGTGGCCAGCGGCAAGCCGGTCATCGTCTTTGAGCCGCGGGCGCTGAGCCGAAAGAATAAAGTGCGCCGTTTCCTGTCGGGCATGAGCCGCCGGGGCCACATCCGCCTGGCAAAACCCAATGAATTATATACGGCGCTGGAAGAGATCGCGAAGACGTTTCCGCCGCCGACCTGCGACGAGGAGCGGCTGAGGGTATTGGAGGACATCAGGAAGCTCATTTAGAACTTTTAACGCGAATGAGTCTATAGTCGATGGTCAATGGTCGATTGTCTATGGCCAAACGATGGGTCTGAAGGTCTCCGGGTCTCAAAGTCTCAGGTAGTCGTCAGAGACGGATAGCCGAAGGATGAGCCCCAGGGTCACTCGGCCGTTACCCGAC
>JBFZAX010000112.1:0-2520 GCA_041308805.1 Candidatus Omnitrophota bacterium
CGTGGCGCAGCGCCTGGTGCGCGTCCTGTGCCCGGGCTGCAAAAAAGAGGCCCCCGTCGAACAGGACGACGCCGTGACCGCCGAGGTCCGAAAAACTGTTTCGCTGGATCTCGGGTTGCCGCTTTCGGAGGTCCGGATCTATAAAGGGCAGGGGTGTCCGTCCTGCAACGATTCCGGGTTTCTGGGCCGGACCGCTATCTATGAGATCCTATTGGTCGACAGCGTGATCAAGGAATTGATCGTGAAGAAGGCGACGGCCGGCCAGATCAAGAAGATCGCCGTTGGGCGCGGCATGAAGACGCTGCGCCAGGACGGATGGAGAAAGGTCATCGAGGGGGTCACGTCGATCGACGAGGTCGTCAGGGTGACCCAGGCCGAAGAGTTTTCCGTTGCCGAAGGCCCCGCGTCGCGGCCGCATGAGCCTTCGGAAGAGCCGGCCCGGATCGCCGTGCCGTCCAGCGGCAAGAGGGCGTATGTGAGGCTCGAGGGCCGCGTCAACATCCGGTACAAGGTTTTTAAATCGCTCGACGAGCTCACGCGTCGGGGGTTCAAGCCCGAGAACCTGAGCGTCACCGCCAATATCAGCGGCGGCGGCCTTCTCTTCTTCGGAAGCGAGCCGATCCAGGTCAGCTCGGTCGTCGAGCTGGACCTGGAGCTGCCCGACGGGCCGGACCCGATCTCGTGCCTGGCCAAGGTCGTGCGGGTCGAAGAGATCGACCCCGAGAAGAAATACCACATCGCCGCCTATTTCCTGGACATCACCAGCGCGGACAAGTCGAGGATCAATAAGTTCGTTCTTGAATGATAGAAATTAGCTCGCGAAGAGATATGAGCGAGGCGCGAGCGAAATAAATAGAAATAGGTAGAAATACGTTGTGTCGTTTAGCTTAACTGAAGACAATAAATTTCCATTTATTTCAACTTATTTCGCCCCGCCGGGGCGGGGCATATTTCTAGTCATTCGCTCACTCTGAGGATTTAAATCATCATGCCTCTCTACTCATATCGCGCCAGAAAAGGCCCCAACGAGATCGTCGAAGATACGATCGAAGCGCTCCATCGCGAGGATGCGGTGGAGAAGATCAGCCGGATGGGGTATTTGCCGATCAAGGTCGAGGAGAAGGCCGCCGGCGCCCGGCCGGCGCCGTCTTCCCAGAGCTTATCTTTTTTCCGCGGACGGGTGAGTTCCCGGGATATCACGATCTTTACCCGTCAGTTATCGACGCTGATCAGGTCCGGGGTGCCGATCTTGACCGCCCTGAACATCCTGGCCGAACAGTCCGGGAGCCCCGGATTGCAGAGGATGTTGTCCCGCGTCAGCCAGGATGTCAAGGAGGGGCTTTCCTTTTCAAGGTCGCTGGAATCCTGGCCGAAGGTCTTTTCTCCTTTTTATGTGGCGATGGTGCGCGCGGGGGAGGATAGCGGCGGGCTCCAGGAGACGTTGTTGCGCATCGCTTCCTATCGCCAGAAGCAGGAGGACCTGGTCTCCAGGGTCCGCGCCGCCATGGCGTATCCCATTTTGATGGCGCTGGTGGGGATCGGCACGGTCGTTTTCATGTTCGTTTTCGTGTTGCCCAAGCTCTCCACGCTTTTTGTCACCATGGGGCAGCAATTGCCCTGGCCGACGCGGGTCGTCATCGGCATCAGCACTTTTTTGCGCCAAAAATGGCCTTGGCTGTTCTTAGGGATCGGGTCGCTCGGCTTCCTGGTCTCCAGGACCTCGACATTCAAGGCCCACCAGAAGTTCATGAGCCTCCTGGCGCTTCGGGTGCCCGTTGTCAGTCGCTTCTTCCTGAACAACGAATTCGCCCGCTTCTGCCGGACTCTCGAGGTCCTGATCGTCAGCGGCATCCCTATCCTGCGGGCGATGAGCGTGAGCATCCCTATCCTGAGCAACGTGATCATCAAGGCGGAGCTCGAGCGCAGCCGCCAGGAGCTCGAGCAGGGGGCGGGTTTCGGCAAGAGCCTCAAGCGGTCCAAATTGTTCCCGCCGTTTTTGGTCAGTCTTATTTCGGTGGGTGAAGAGTCCGGCAAGCTGGGAGAGGCGCTCGCCGAGATCGCGCGCGCCTACGAGCAGGAGTGCGACGATACCTTGCGCGTCATGACGTCCCTTTTAGAGCCCTTGATGATCCTTTCGATGGGGCTGGTCGTCGGCTTTATCGTGGTGGCGATGCTTCTGCCGATCTTCGAGATGAACCTGATGGTGCGCTGATGAAGTTTTGTTCGCTCAAACCGTGGATCGTCCCGGCGCTTCTCGCCGTCGCTATTCTGTCCCCGGCGACCGCCCGGGCCCAGGCCTGGAAAGAGCTGCGCGGAGACCATTTTATTGTCTATTACGAGACGGAGCGCTCCGATTTCGCGCGCGAGGTCCTGCGCAGGTCCGAACAATACTACACGCGCATCGCCGACGACCTTGGGTATGCCCGCTATTCCAACTTCTGGCAGTGGGACCGACGGGCCAAGATCTATATTTACCCCACCCGGGAGCTCTTTCGCCTGGCCACCGGGCAGCCGGAGTGG
>JBFZAX010000113.1:0-5168 GCA_041308805.1 Candidatus Omnitrophota bacterium
GGACGCCTATATGCGCATAGAGCCTCCGGAAGAGATCCGTCCAGATCCGCCGCTGGACGAAGAGACGAGACAGGGATTGAGATCCCTCGGATATGCCCAATGATGATCACAAGAAGGATGTCTTTTTGAGACAACTGGCCTGGCTTCTTGTCTCAGATAAAGTCTCAACGTCCCAAAGTCTCAAGGTCTCAAGTCAGTCGATAGTCTATAGTCTATGGTCTATTGTCAATGGAAGGATCGAGGTCCGAAGACGGAAGACCGAAGTCCGATCGTTTGGACTTCTGACTTCTGACCTCCGACTTCGTTGTCAAAAGACAGCTGACGGCTGAAGACTGACGACAACCTGAGACTTTGGGACTTTGAGACGTTGAGACCCATCGTTTGACCATAGACAATCGACCATTGACCATCGACTATCGACTTATTCGTATTGGATCTGCGCAAAACATCGCCCGAGAATGAAACTATTCGAGTTCAAAGTCAAGGCGGTCATTTTTGATATGGACGGCGTCATCACCGACACCATGCCGTATCATTTCCGGGCGTGGAAGAAGATCTTCGGCAGGGCTGGCATCTCGGCGACAAAATGCGCGATCTACCTGCGCGAAGGCCAGCCCGGCCGCGTCACGATCAAAGAGATCAGCCGCGAGCAGGGCGTTCCTTATGATGAGGCGAAGGCGCGCAAGATGCTGGCCGCGAAGGAAAGGCTTTTCAAAAGGACCGTGCGGCGGCGTTTTGTCGCCGGCTCCCGCGGTTTCCTTCATTATTTGAAACGTGAAGGCTTTCGGCTCGCCCTGGTCACCGGGACAGCCCGCCACGAAGTCCATCATCTGATGCCCGACAGGCTGTTGAAGATGTTCGATGCCATCGTGACAGGCACGGATGTGCGCCATGGCAAACCTCATCCGGAGCCCTATCTCAAGGCCCTCAAGAAGCTCGGCCTGCCGGCGTCGCAGGCTGTCGTGATCGAAAACGCCCCTTTCGGGGTCCATGCCGCGAAAAGGGCGGGCCTCAGGTGCCTGGCGGTCGAGACATCCCTGCCCAGGAAGTATCTTCAGGACGCCCAGGCCGTCTTTCCGTCATTCCGCGAATTGCGCCGGAAGGCCCGTTTTTTTGTTTCTTGACCTCTTTTTGCCTGCCCGTTTCTCAAGAGTGAAGCCACGGACTAAAGTCCGGGGCTTCCTCCTGAGCAGGAATAACTAGATGGCATTTCTCCCGCGGGCTGAAGCCCGGGGAATCCTGCGAAGGATTGACGCTCGTCGGTTTTATTGATAAGATAAGGCGCGTTAGCGTAGCACCGCCGGCTGAAATCGGTGGTTTCGGCTTTCATTCCGACCCATGGCCGCTGCAAAAATTTTCTCCGAGAATTTTTGCGCATTCGTTATGAAACGTTTTGAGTTTATTGAACATACGGCGGATGTGGCTGTGAGGGTCTACGGCGGCTCTTTGAAAGAGCTTTTTACGTCAGCGGCCCTGGCGATGTTCGCCGTTCTGGTCGCCAAGAAAAAGAACAAGCCGGAAGCGAGCCTTACGGAGATCTCTGTCGAAAAGAAGGCGGAATCTCTCGAGGACCTCTTGAAGGCCTGGCTGGACGAGCTTCTGTTCCATTATTCGGCTAAGGGTCATGTCCTGCGCCGGATCAAGGCACTGAACGTGGAAGAGGGGCAGATGCAGGGGGCGGTCCTGATGGATTGTTTTGACCCCGAACACTACGAAGCCAAGAACGAGATCAAGGCGGTGACCTATCACGGATTGAAGGTCGAAAATATCCGCAACCGCTGGCGGGCATATATCCTTTTTGATGTTTGATCTTTGGGAAGACAGATGAGCGACCTCTGGCAAGGACCTTTAGAGAAGATCGACGATCATCGATGGAGGATCCCGAAAAGCTACAAGGCCGGGATGCGGGTCGACGGGGTCATTTACGCGGATGAGAAGCTGCTGAAGGATATCCGCCACGATAAAGCGGCCGAGCAGGTCGCCAATGTCGCTTTTCTCCCCGGCATCGTCGGCGCGTCACTCGCCATGCCCGACATCCATTGGGGCTACGGTTTTCCTATCGGAGGCGTCGCGGCCACGGACATCGAGAGGGGCGGGGTCGTTTCGCCCGGCGGCGTGGGATTTGACATCAACTGCGGCGTGCGCCTGGTCCGGACGCATCTGACGCTAGCCGAGGTGCGGCCGAAGCTCAAGACGCTGGTGGCGGGTCTTTTCAGCGCCATCCCGTCGGGTGTGGGCGCGCACGGCGCGATCAAGGCGACCGCGAAAGACGAAGCAGAGATCCTTCTTAAGGGCGCCGCATGGGCGGTCCGCAAAGGATACGGCGTCGCAGAAGACCTCGAGATGACGGAGGACCGGGGGGCTATGGAAGGCGCGGATCCCGAAGCTGTTTCAGACCGCGCCTATGAGCGGGGCAAGGCTCAGTCCGGGACCCTCGGCTCGGGCAACCATTTTTGCGAAGTCCAGGCCGTCGAAGAGATCTACGACGAGGAAACGGCCGAGGTCTTCGGCGTGCGGGCCGGACAGGTCGCGGTGATGGTCCACAGCGGGTCGCGCGGCCTCGGCTATCAGGTTTGCGACGATTCGATCCAGACGATGCTGAAGTGCCTAACCAAGTATGATATTCACGTCCCGGACCGTCAGTTGGCGTGCGCGCCCGTGGATTCGCCCGAGGGCGGACGGTACTTGGCGGCGATGCGGGGAGCGGCTAATTACGCTTGGAACAACCGTCAGTGCCTGATGCATCTGGTGCGCTCGGTCTTTGAGCGTGTTTTTGAGACGTCGTGGCAAAAGCTGGGGATGTCGCTCGTCTACGATGTCGCCCATAACATCGCGAAGATAGAGGACCATGCGGTGGAGGGGCGCAAGAGGCGTTTGTGCGTCCATCGCAAGGGCGCGACGCGCGCTTTCGGGCCGGGCCATCCGGACCTGCCTTCAAAATACGCGAAGACGGGCCAGCCGGTCATCATCCCAGGCGACATGGGCCGTTATTCATATCTCCTGGCGGGGACGACTACAGCGATGGAGCAGACGTTCGGCACGACCTGTCATGGCGCGGGCCGGCTGAAATCCCGGCAGGAAGCGAAGCGCACCGTTGATTATCAAAAGCTTTTCAAGGAGCTCGAGGCCAAAGGGATCGTTTTGATGGCTTCGAGCCGCGCCACGGTCGTCGAAGAGGCGCCGTCCGCTTATAAAGATGTGAATGACGTGGTCGAGGTCGTGCATCGCGCTGGGATCGCCCGCCGCGTCGCGCGAATGAGACCGATGGGAGTGATAAAGGGTTAGGTGAAGGGGTCTCAACGTCTCAAAGTCTCAAGGTCTCAAGGTCACAAGCAGTCGATAGTCGATGGTCAATGGTCGATTGTCAAAACCGAGATGTGATTTTGGAGATTGACAATAGACTATTGACCATAGACCATAGACTCTTCAGAATTTCGATTTCCTGTTTCGTTTAAAGATCAAAAACCGGAGAAACCATGCTCGACATACGATTCATCAGAGAGAACATCGACTTGGTTAAGGCCTCGCTTCAGAAGCGCGGGGCGAGGTTCGATATCGGGCCGGTCATCGCTGTCGACGAAGAGCGCCGCAAGATCCTCCTCGAGCTCGATGAGCTGCGCCGCCGGAAGAACGAGGCGAACGATGAGATCAGCCGGCTGCTCAAAGAGAAGCAGGACCCCCGGGAGAAGATCGCTTCGATGAAGGATGTCGCCTCGCGCATCGACGTGCTGGCTGTCCGCGCCCGGGAAAAAGAAGAAGAGCTCGAAAGGCTGTTGCTCGTTATCCCCAACATCGTCCATGATTCTATCCCCGCGGGCGACGCGACGCACAACAAGATCGTGCGTCAGTGGGGAGAGCCCCGTCATTTTGATTTTCCCGTCCGGCCCCACACCGAGATCTGCGAGTCGCTGGATATCGTGGATTTCGCGCGCGGGGCGAAGATCTCCGGCTCGAATTTCATCCTTTATAAGAAAAAAGGGGCCCTGCTGGAGCGGGCGCTCGTCAATTTCATGCTCGATCTTCATACGAACCGTCACGGATATCTGGAGATGTGGCCGCCGTCCCTCGTCAACCGGGCCTCGATGACGGGCACCGGCCAGCTGCCGAAGCTCGAAGAAGACATGTACCGGCTCAAGGACGAGGATCTTTTCCTGATCCCCACGGCCGAGGTTCCGGTCACGAACATCCATCGCGACGAGATCCTCGAAGAAGAGGCGCTGCCGCTTTATTACACGGCTTACACGCCTTGCTTCCGGCGGGAGGCGGGCTCCTACGGGAAAGAGACCAAAGGGCTCGTGCGCGTGCACCAGTTCGACAAGGTCGAGATGGTGAAGTTCGTCAGGCCCGAGACATCCTTTGATGAGCTCGAAAAACTTGTCATGAATGCCGAGGCTGTCCTTCAGGCGCTGGGGTTGACCTATCGGGCGGTCCTGCTCGCGTCGGGCGATATCAGCTTTGCGGCGACGAAGTGCTATGACCTGGAGGCATTCGCCCCCGGGCTGAACACATGGCTTGAAGTCTCGAGCTGTTCGAATTTCGGCGACTTTCAGGCCCGGCGGGCGAATATCCGCTACAGGAGCAAGGCCACGAAGAAGACGGAGTTCGTCCACACCCTCAACGGCTCCGGGGTCGCGCTGGCGCGCACGGTCGTGGCGATCCTGGAGAATTACCAGCAGAAGGACGGCAGCGTGCTCGTCCCGGAGGCGCTGCGTCCGTACATGGGAGGCTTGGAAAAAATTGAAAGATAAATTCCTGAGCATGCTGAAACTCTTGCTGGCGGTCACGCTGGTCCCGGCCGTGATCGGGGTCACTAAGGCTTTTCTGGAGGGCTTAAGCCTTGTCAGCGGGCCGGCGGGCCCGGCCTTCGCGTGGGGCATCGTCGGATATCTGATCCTGCACATCCTTTTCTACGAACCCGCGAAGGTCTACGAGGCGGGGACGAAGATCTCGGAGAAGGCGTCGGGATTCCTGTTCCCGCTTTTCAAGATGGCCGGCTACTGCGTGCCGCTGTTCAATTTTTTATCTTTCCTTCTCTATCTGCTGGTCTCTTTGAAATGGAAGGAGAGGGACTTCTTCGGGTATTTCAGCTTTTTGGCCGCGTTCACTTTCATGATGCATATCGTTTTCACGGTCAATTCGCTGAAAAAAAAGGACCCCGGCGTCCTGCG
>JBFZAX010000114.1:0-3811 GCA_041308805.1 Candidatus Omnitrophota bacterium
CCGGGGACAAGTTCCCCGGTCTCCTGTCCTTGATATCCTAAGATACCCTCGATCTCCCCAACAGACTCGATATCCTCGTTGTCCCTGATGCCCTGATCTATGGAATGCTTTCGGTTTTGACCATCGACCATAGACTATCGACTATAGACTTTCCGGCTACGGAGGAGGCAACTCATGGGTCACACATGCAATTCCATTCTCATCAACGCACCGTATGAGAAGATTTTCGACATCTCCAACGACATCCCGCGCTGGACTGAGCTCTTCGGCGGGGAATACAAGGAGGCGAAGGTCGTCAAGAAAGAGGGGAACCGCATCACCTTTCAGCTGACCGACGACGAGGGCCGGTCGTGGCAGTCGTTCCGCCTGCTTTTCAAGGAAAACTTTTTCGCCTATGCCGAGCGGCTCGACCCGAAGTTCCCCTTCGAGTACATGAAGATCATCTGGCTCTATACGCCCACCCCCGAAGGGGTCATCCTGACGTGGATCCAGCACTTTTCGATGGATAAGAAGGCGAAGTTCAACGACGAGCAGGTCGAGGGCTTCATCAACGGGCATTCGAAGGATAATCTGAAGATATTCAAGGATGTCATAGAAAAAGAAGCCGGGAAGAAATGAAGAAGGAACGATTAGTCGATAGTCAATGGTCGATGGTCGATTTTCTATGGTTAAAAGCCAAAACAAAAACGATGAGGCATTTAGGCTTTGACTATAGACTATAGACCATAGACTATCGACGATGGTGATTTCTTGACGAACGAGGTTTTTCATAAAACGCTCTGATTTTCTCATCCTGTGTTTTCAGGGATTCTGCATCGCGTTCAACGTCGCGTCCATCGCGGCGATCGTGCCGGCGATCGGCCGGGACCTCGGTGTCTCTGATTTTATCGCCGGGAGGATCAACTGGGCGTACATGCTGCCGTACGGCCTCTTCGCCCTGGCCTACGGCCCGCTGACACGGCTCTTTAACAATAAGCATATCAACATCGCCAGCCTCCTGCTCTTCGCTTTGTTCAGTTTCGGCTCGGCGGTCGCGGCTAGCTATTCGGCCCTGTTCGTTTTCCGTTTTCTCGCCGGGGTGGTCGCGGCGGCGACGACGCCGCTGGTCCTGATCTACATCGCGGACCGCGCGCCCGCGCACGAAAAAGGCAAGTATATCGGGCTGTATTTCAGCGCGACGTTCGTAGCGGACCTCCTGGGGCTTTTCTTGAGCGGCCTGGTGCCTTGGCGGGTCATGTTCTACATTCCCGCCGGATTGGGCGTCGTTGCGGCAGTCTTGACGGCTAAATTCTTCCCCATGACTTTGTCGGGGAAAGGCGAGATGGTCCTGCGTTATCCCGCGGCGTTGCGGGAGCCGGCGATCTGGCGGGCTTTCGCCTACGTCTTTCTCATCAGCGTTTTTTATCACGGGGTGCGCCAGTGGCTGGGGGTCTATTTCGATCAGGAGATCGGGATGGACCAGCGCTGGGTCTCCTGGACGCTCACCGTCGGGGGGCTGGCCGGGATCATCGGCGAGGCCTGGGGAGGTTTCCTGTCGGACAAGAAAGGCCGCCTGCCGACGCTCAAGGTCGGCGTCCTTCTGATGGTCGCCGCGGTCTCCTGCCTGATCGTCTGGCGCGCGCCGTTCTTCCTGGCGGCCGTGGTGTTCGCGTGGGGGATCGGCTGGACCATGAACCACGCGGGGCTCTCGACCCATCTGACCGACCTCGATCCGAGGTATATGAAAGAGATCTCCAGCCTGAACAGCTCGGTGCGGTTCGTCGCCGGCGGCCTGGGGGTCGTCCTCGGCGGCTGGATCATGCAGCAGAGCTTTACGCTCGGTTTCATGGTCTACGCGCTTTTCCTGTTCGTATTGTTCTTATTGACGGAAAAAATATTAGGCAAAAATCCTGTATGGGCGCCTCATCCGGTTGAAACCGGCGCGCCGTAGGAATAGGAGGAGACCATGTCAGAGCTGAAAGGCAAGACCGCTATCATCACCGGCGCCAGCCGGGGGATCGGCCGCGCCATCGCCGAGTCCCTGGCCCGGGAAGGCGTGCAATTGGTCATCGCGGCCCGCGGCAAAGAGGCGCTTGATCAGACGGCGGCGGAAATCGCCAAGGCCTGTAAGGTCAAAGTCGTCGGCGTCGTCTGCGACGTGGCGAAAAAGACGGACCTGGAGAACCTGGTCCAGGTCGCGCTGAAGGAGTTCAAGAAGATCGACGCTTTGATCAACAACGCCGGCGTCTCCAGCCAATATCCGTTCCACGAGCAGCCCCCGGAGGACATCGAGAAATTGATGTACACGAATTTCTTCGGGTATGTCATGCTGACGCGGCTCTTGATCAATCATTTCGTCGCGAACAAGGGCGGGGCCGTCATCAACATGGTTTCGGGTTCCACGATGGTCGATCCGCCGCCGAGGAATTTTATCGTTTACACGTCGCTGAAGTGGGCGCTGCGGAAGTTCGGGAAAGGCCTGTTCTGGGAGATGCGCGACATGGGCATCAAGGTGACATCGATCATGCCCGGCGTCACCGATACGGAGCTGACCGGCAAGCTCAAGGATATCAGCGAGGACCGCTCGCGGCTCATGTCGACGAAGGCGATCGAGGATGCCGTCAAGTTCGCGATGACCGTCCCGGCGAACGTGTGTCCGCTGGAGATCTCGGTCATCAACCAGCAGACCCCGTGGACCAAGCCGGTGATCCCTTTAAAGCAGGCCCATCCGGATAAATAACAAAGAGCTGAAAAACTGACCCAGGGAGACGAAGATGAAAAGATCGATATGTTTGGGGATGATATTCCTTTTTGGATTGGCGGGGATCGGTTGCGCGCAGCAGCCGACGGCCGCGCCTGAAGCGCCGCAGGTGTCCGAGCCGGCAGCCCCGGCTGTCGAGGTCCCGGCGAAGACCGTGCTGGTCCTCGATGATTTTGAGGGCGAGGTCGCGGCCGGGCCGCAGGGGACGGTCGACGCGGGCACGGGCAACGGTTCCTCGCTCGTCGTTTCCGGCGACAAAGAGATCAGGCAGAGCGGTGAGCAATCCTTGAAGCTCGAGTATGACGCCGTCGCCGGCGGCTATATGTGGGCCGCGCGCGGCTATGGCCTGGACGTGAAGACCGCCGCCCGGTGGCTCAAGGCCCCCGAGGATATCAAGTGGGAGGATTACGGGGCGATCAGCTTTTATATGTTCGGCTCGGGGACGGGCGCGCAGATGGCTTTCGACATCAAGGACGCGGGCAAAGAGATGTTCCGCTTCATGGTTAAGGATGATTTTGCCGGATGGAAGCTCATCGTCTGCCCGCTGGACCAGTTCTTCCCGAGGGGCGACTGGCAGCCTCAGGATGCCAACGCCAACGCGACGCTGGACTTTCCGGTCCGCAGTTTCCAGTTTGAAGTGATCGCGGTCGCGAAGGGGGCGCTGCGCATCGACCGGGTGGCATTAGAACCATTGAATTGAAGAGGGATGGTTAACGATTCGTCGCAACGTCTCAAAGTCCCGAAGAGTCAATAGTCTATAGTCTATGGTCTATGGTCAAAGCCGAAAAGCCTCATCGTTTGGCTTCGGCCTTTATCCATAGACAATCGACCATTGACCATCGACTATCGACCACGTTGAGACTTTGAGACCTTGAGACAATCGAGATAGAAATAAGATATGATTATCGACGCGCATTCTCATTGGTTGCCCCAGGACATCATCGATAACGCCCACTTTTTTTCCAGGGCGTGGGGCGATATCGAGGCCCAGCTGGCCGCGATGGATGCCGCCGGCGTGGACCAGGCTGTTTTGAGCTATCCGACCTCGGACGCGCACCTGCGCATGGGGAG
>JBFZAX010000115.1:0-4333 GCA_041308805.1 Candidatus Omnitrophota bacterium
GGCAGCCGGCGTCTTTCAAATGCCGCAGCGTTTCCCTTTCCACGGAATCGGCCCGGATGGAACAGACGAATGGCAAACCGATCTCTGTCTTATAGCGCGCGCAAAAATCGCGGACCCAGGCGGGGTCGCTGGTAAAAAGATCGTCGACGAAAGCGACGAGCCTCAGCGAGACCCGCTCCTTCGCCTGCCGGATCTCTTCAAGGACGTTGTCGACGCTGCGGCGGCGGACGCGACGGGGAGGGTCCCCATAAAGCCGCGCGGCAGCGCCCGCGCTGCAATAGCCGCAGGCATAGAGGCATCCCCGGCCGGTCTGGACGGGCATCTTGCGCTTGAACAGCGTCTCCCCGTGCGGAAAAAGGTCCCTGTCGGGGAAAGGCAACTGATCAAGGTCTTCAAGCCGGGGCCGCAGGGGGTTGCGATGGATACCGCCGGGACCCTTCACCCATAAATTCCCGATGTCCTGCGGGGATCCGCCCTCTTCGATCCGCCGGGCCAATTCCAACAGGGCCCCTTCCCCTTCGCCGCGGCAGACAGCGTCGACGCCCTCTTCCTCGATCATCTCAGGCACAAAGGTCGGATGAGGGCCGCCGAAGACGGAAAAAAAACGGTATCTCTTTTTCAGCTCGCGGTTGAAATCCAGATACGCGCGGTGCTCAAAGGTCGAGACGCTGTAGCCCACGATCCGGGCTCCGCCCTCCTTGAGCCGGCGGCCGACCTCCCGCGCGTCCATCCCACACGCCTCTACCCGATGCCCTTCTCTTTTCAAAAGGCTGGACAGGAGCATCAGGCCCAGATGCTCGACTTCGATCCTTCGGACAACAAAGAGAATATCCATATTTCTGATCGGGCCTCTCAGATCTTTTGAGGCAAAACAAGGGATTCTCCCTCCGGAGCCCCAAGGTAGGACTCAGCAAAACGAGGGTCCCTCATGACGCAATCGCCGGGATCGAACCGCCGGAAAAACTCGTGGGAACGCATCCGGCCCCAGATGCGGGCCAGGCTTTCCTGCCGGATATCGCCGAAATAAACAGGGACAAAACTGCAAGGCTGCACCTCCCCGTACGGCGACAGATACAGAAGCTTGCGGCGCAAGGCCTGGCACTCGGTGAATTTATTGCGGACGCCTTCGACATAAACAAAAAGAGGATCCAGCAGAGAACGCAGGCGATCCTTTTCATCTGCGGTCAAGCCGAAAGCCCCGGCCTTGAGCCAGCGGCCCGAGGGGACGGAGAGCAGGATCCTGACGCCGTGAGCGCCGGCGCGGCGGGCCAAGTCGATCAGGTCTTCGAGATCGCCGTTCTGGATATTCTCCCGGGTGGCATAGGTCGAGACGATGACCTTGATCTTCTCCCGCAAGCAGATATCAACGGCGATGCGGGCCTTCTCAAAAGAACCCGCGCGATCACGACGCTGATCATGGAGAACCGGACGGGCGCTGTCCATGCTGATGTTCGCGAACGCCAACCCCTGGATCTTCAATTCCCGCGCCATATCGGCGGTCATCTCCCATCCATTAGTGCTGATCGCCGGGATGAACCCCCGGCGCGAGGAATATCCCACCAGGGAGACGACATCGGAACGCAACAGCGGCTCACCCCCCGAAAAAATAATGAGATAGACCCCAAGCCGGCCGGCCTGGTCGATAGCGGCCTTCAACTCCTCGAAGCTCAGCTCCTGGCCGCCTTTCCTCTGTTGGCCATGCACGCCGCAATGGACGCACGCCATCTGGCAGCGGTAGGTCAAGCCGATCTCCAGGGAAGCCGGCCGACGGGCATCCAAAAGGCCCAGGAATTTTTTCTTCAAAACCTTTGTCCGGGCCCAAGGGCTCAAAGAACCCAGAAAGATATCGTAATGATACTTTTGGACCTTCAGCCAATATGAAAAGGGCTTCTTCATGGCTTTTTACGGCAGGAGACAACTAAGAACCATCCGGTGCGCAGACGCGTCGCGGCCCGCGCCCCGAACCATTCGGCCGCGCGGACCACCCGACGGCCGAGGAGCTCGGCAAGCCGGCCCCCTCCCATTCTCCTCAAAAAACGCAAGGCGGTGTTCGCCGGGCTCGGGAGATGGACAATACTGCCTTCGCGATCGATCAGGAATCCGGCGGCGTCCGCGGCCCGGCGGATCATCGCGAACGTGAAAAACTGCATGGGATACCGGCGCCGCTGCAAGAGCCCCTCCAGGCGGCTCATCCAATAAAAATTCGGATTATGCCTGTTATTCAACGCCAGGATCAGGACCCCGGCGGGGGCCAGGACCCGGCGCAGCTCCTTCAGGGAGACCGACAGATCTGCCCCGTCGTCAAAATGATCCAGGGTGGAGGAAGAAAGGATGAGCTCGAAGGCCCCGTCCTGAAAAGGCAGGCGCCTGACATCGCCGGCGGCGTAATGGTGCCCGAGCCCCGACGCCTGCTGCCGGCGGTGGGCCGCCTGCGCCGCCTGCGGGGATACGTCAATGCCAAAAAAACGGACGCTCGGGGAAGACAGAGAAAAAAGGACCTGGTCTTCGGCGAACGCCTCTTCGTTGAGGTCCGTCTTAAAAAAACGGCGCCCTTCCGGGACTCCGCCCCATTGCCGCACAATCCTTACGAATTCATCGGATTTATACCGGCCCAGGACCGGGTCGACCGGCGCAGGCCGCAGGGCATCCGCAGATGATCTCTTCTGGTCCAAACCAGGCTCTCCTTTCGAGAGGTGCTAGGCCTCTCCGGGCGATGGACTCAATCATGATACCACTAAAGAAAGCCCTGTTCAAAAACAGCCTGCCAAAAAAAGCGCCCCGGTTTTGGCCGGGGCGCTGGACTTGCTTCAGGATCCCGAACGGCTTATTTGCCCTCGAGAACCTTTTCTGCTTCTTTGCGATACGCGTCCATGACATACGGGATGCCGCTGATCTTCGCCGCCTCTTCCGTCAGGCTCATGAGGTCCTTGCGGGAAACGGTCGAAAGATTGAAGTTCCGGGAGCCGGCCATGAGCTGCTGCAGGCCGACCTTGACGCGCTGGGAGAACGTGTAGATCCCCACCGCGCCGAGCGGTATGTCCTTCATGTCCTTGCCGTACTTCTCCGCCAGCTCTTCGTAGCAGACGAAGATCTCTTCGGGCTTCGTCCCGTACTCGGAGACGGTCGGCGGAAGCGTGTTGCTCTTGATCCACTCGCCGACGTTCTTGCCGACGAACCCGGGGATCATCAGCGCCCGGCCCATGCAGACGGCCTTAACGTACGGCGCGCCCATGGCGATCACCTTGAAGATATGGTCTTCCAGCGCGAACCCGCCGGCGATGGCGATATCCGGGATCCGCATCTTCTTCTTCGCCAGCTTCTGACAGAACTCGTAGGTCAGCGCCTGCAGGTAGAAGGTCGGAATACCCCACTCCTGCATCATGCGCCACGGCGACATGCCTGTGCCGCCCGGCGCGCCGTCGATCGTCAGCAGGTCGATCTTCGCCTGGGAAGAAAAACGCAATGCCTGCGCCAATTCGACCATCGAATAGGCGCCGGTCTTAAGGGTGATCCTCTTGAACCCGAGGTCCCTTAAGCGCTTGATCTCCTTCATAAAGCCTTCTTCGGAGACAAAGCCGAGCCTGGAATGGCGCTCGAACTCCTTGATAGCTCCGGCCTTGAAGGCTTCCTGATTGGCCTTGACCGTCGGGTCAGGAGTCACGATGTAGCCGCGCTTCTTGAGCTCCAGCGCGCGCTCAAGGCTCTTGACCTTGATCTCGCCGCCGATGCACTTAGCGCCCTGGCCCCACTTCAACTCGATCGTATCCAGTTTATGCTTTTTGCGGACATACTCGGCGACGCCCAGGCGCGTGTCTTCGACGTTCATCTGGACGAGGATCTCGCCGTAGCCGTCATTGAACCTCTTGTAAACCTCGATGCGGCGGTCCATATCCGGAGCGCTGGTGATCTTGCCCTTGCTGTCCAGCTCGAGCTTCGGATCGATGCCGCAGACGTTCTCGCCGCAGACGATGGTGACGCCGGAGATGGCCGCGCCGATGGCGAAATGCTCCCAGTTCTTGCGCGCGATCTCAGTCGACCCCAGAGCGCCGGTGAAGATCGGCACTCTCATTTTGACCTTCTTATCCCATCCGTATTCCGTCTCGGTGTCGACCGCCGGAAATGTCGCGGTATCCGGGCCGCCAACCACGCCTTTAGGCAACCCCTGGGCGCCCTGGGCATAGCCCTGGATGTTCAAATGGGAATAATCGACGGGATAATCTTTGTCGCCGCCGGCGGTCATCTCGCCGAAAGGACCGGGATAGATGACCTCTCTGCCTCTGAAAGAAGATTTGAAGACCTCGCAGTTCCCACGGCAGGCTTCCAGGCAGCGTGA
>JBFZAX010000116.1:0-5785 GCA_041308805.1 Candidatus Omnitrophota bacterium
AACTGTCACAATGCGGGCAATGATCTTTATCCTGAACCGGGGTCTTGCGGGTATAGGTCAGTGCATTTCCCGCCAAACCCATAGCAACCCCCATAGCGATAACGGCAAAAAATATGAAGACTGCGAATTTGACTCCCAGAATAGCATAAGTCACCAGTAGCGCGCTGATAGACGTCGCAGGCGTCGCCACGAGAAAAGCCAGAACAGGCCCCAGCTTCGCCCCTTTCTTGTAAAATCCGACAGCCACCGGCAACGACCCCCAACAGCAAATAGGCAACAACGTCCCTACCAGCGTCGATAAAAGAATAGGCCGAAAACCCGAACGGCCCAGGTTCCTGTCCACCCACGACTGCGGGATAAATTCATGGGCCAGGCCGCTGAGGAAAAATCCCAGCGCCAGCGCCGGCACAATTTCGATCAAATAGTGCTTAAGATGGAAAAGGAAATCGTTAAACATGTCTTTTGCCTCTTTAAAACCCTGCCTTATTATTCGCGACCATTCGCGTGCCATTCGCGCAAATTCTCGTTAAGACGTTTTATCTTCTCGTTCAAGCTCCCCGTCCGATACCCGCGCCGATCCACCGTCACCCGCTTATAGCCGAGCTTCTTGAGCCCGGCGCTGGCGCTGATCAACCGGATCTCTTTCTTGTCCACTTCAATACGGGCCTCATCCCCAAGATCCCTTACCCGCAGATTGCCTTTTATGCCGAATCTCTCCCGCACCAGCCGCTCGGCTGCCGCGATACGGCGCAGCCTCTTGTCGGTGATGGGGCTGCCGTAAGGAACCCTCGAGGCGAGACACGCCAGAGCCGGCTTATCCCATGTAGGAAGGCCCATCTCGCGGGAGATCGCACGGATCTCTTTTTTCGTCAGACCCGCCTCCTGTAACGGAGATACGACGCCAGCCTCTTTTTTTGCCCGCGACCCCGGCCGATAGTCCGACAGGTCATCGGCGTTCGAGCCGTCCACCACACCCTGCAGCCCCTGAGCCGCGGCCAAAGACTTGAGCCGCCGGAACAGCTCACCTTTACAATAATAACAGCGATCGGCCGGATTCCTGCGAAAGAACGGATCGGACAATTCCCGCGTACGGATCACCCGATGGCGCGCGCCGATCAGCCGCGCGATCCGGCGAGCCTGCTTCAACTCCTCAGGGGGCAGCGTCGCGGAAGAAGCGGTCACCGCCAAGACCTTTTCGCCCAAAACGCCGGTGGCGACCTTCAGCAGCAGCGTGCTATCCACACCGCCCGAAAAAGCGACCAACGCTGACCCCAGGCTTTTGAGCCGGGCCTCAAGCTTCCTGAATTTCTTTTCCCGGATGGTCAATCTTTCGTCAGCTCCTTTATCTTCATCTCAATGAGCCTGACATGCTTCATCTCCTCATTGATCAGAAAATCAAAGATCTCGCTGGCTCCTTTAGCCTCAACCCCCAACTTGCGATACAGCTCGACCGCGTTGCGCTCCTTGTCAAGAGCGATACGCAACGCCTCCACCGGACCGATCGGATCCTTAGCCATAAGCCTCCTCTGGATCGCCCTTAACCGGCGACAACCTCTTTGATCTCCGGAACCTTCTTGCGTATGACCCGCTCCACGCCCATCTTCAGCGTCATCTGGGACATCGGACAGCCTCCGCAGGCGCCGGTCAGCCGCAAGGTGACCTTGCCGTCGTCCGTCACACTGAGCAGCTCCACATCCCCGCCGTCCGACTGCAACATCGGCCGAACCTCTTTCAACGCATCCTCGACTTTTTCTCTGAGTGTCATGTATCCTCCCTTTTTCAAACCAGTTCCATCAATATGAAACAAAACAGGACTGTCCTCTAATGTCTCACCTTCGCTATGCCTCGTATGCCACGACGCGGATGATCCCCATGGTCATCCCTTGGTCATTGGTGGTCGCCGTATCGCTGACAGAGACGACCTTTTTGACCTTCTCCTTGGCCAGAAACGCGTTAACCTCCTGGTCCAAGCCCTCCAACTCCTTAATGGTCTTCATGATATCCAACCGCTGCGTGAACGTCTTAACCCGCATCATGATCCCCTCCCTAATTTGGGACAAATGAGCCAGGCTCTTTTAGCCCCTTTTTGTCTCAACTTCCCGAACAAACTTGAGACAAATGAGTCTGGCTCTTTTTGTCTCAACTTCTCTATGCTGATCCAGTCCCGGCGCGGGCCAGCAAGGAACCGATCGTCTCGGCCTCCAGGTACTCATCGATGCGCTTCTTGAGCCCCATCCAGACCACCCTCAGAACACAGTCCGTAGAGGCGGATTTGCACTTTTTCTTCAAATTCCTGAAGCGCTCGCAGATCATCTCGAACGCCTCCCCCTCAACCGCCTCCAGGACGTCCTTGACCGTGATCTTAGATGGGTCCCGCGCCAGGATATAGCCGCCCTTGACCCCTCTGAGGCTTTTCACCAACCCCTTGCGCCTCAGCTTGCTCAACAGCTGCTCTATATAATCAACAGGGAGCTTTTCCTCATCAGCGATCACGCCGATGCAGACCGGCTGGCTGCCGTCCTTGGCCGCGATGTTCAAGACACACCGCAGCGCGTAGTCTCCCTGGGTCGTGATCCTCATAACACCTCACCGTTTATACAGGGCAAGACCCTCCTTACCCTTACGATATTTATACAATACCCGATATATTTTGTCAAGATTAATCCCAAAAGAAACGGCGCTGCCTTTCGACAGCGCCGCCCTTTTAATACAACGCGTTACAAGCCTTACATCTTCGCTTCAGCTTCCATTGTTGCCGCGACCTTGACAGCCGCCGCATCAGCCTTCGCCTTCTCTTCATTCACCTTGGCAATATACTTCGCGGGATCCTTCAAAAACTCTGCCTTGCAGTTCTCGCAGCAAAGATTGTAGATCACGCTTTCATATTCCACGGTATATTCGCCAGGCTTGCTGATCAACGTGCCCTCAACCGGGCAAACAGTGTTGTTGACGCTGACGACCGGGACCTTGACCTCTGCAGGTGCCGCTGCTGCCGCTGCCATCGATTCCCCTGCGTCCGCGCAACCCTCGCCGGCAACCGCTAAACGAGCGCCGACCACTGCCACTGCTGCCAAAAGAACCACTACCAATAGCGCCTTCTTGATCATTTTACATCTCCTCCGTTAACTGCTGCCAGGACTAAGATCCCGGCTGTTTTTGTTTTTGTCTTCCTATGACCTTAAAATCCAGGTTTTTAAGGTATCCTGCCTGGATGAGACCGTTGGTGCCTTTTTACATCGGGCCCTTCCCTCCTTTCCGGATCTAAAGAACCTCTACCTGGACCAAATAAGCCAGACAAACAGATACGCCGCGGTAACGGCCGCCAGGGTAAAAGGCAGGCCGATCTTGGCGAACTCCTTGAAGCTGACGGGATATCCTTCCTTCTTCAAAAGGCCGCACGCCACGATATTGGCGGACGCGCCAATAGGGGTAATATTACCACCAAGGCTGGCGCCAATCAAGAGGCCAAATAGAAAGAGCTGGGGGGCGACCGAAAGCCGCTGGGAGAGGGAAATGGCCACTGGAAGCATGGCTGCCAGGAACGGAACGTTGTCCACGAAGGCGGAAATAAACACTGCCATCCATACCAGGAGCGTGTAGCCAAGGAATACATTGCCTTGGACAAGATTGGAAAGGAATTCGGAGATCGTTTCGATCCAGCCGGTCAGGGTGATGCCTCCCACCAGGACAAAAACGCCCAAGAGGAAAAAGGTCGTATCCCAATCTAACGACTTGAGGCCCTGAAGGATGGATCGTCTGTTGATAAATCTCTCCCAGACGATGGCGATGATGCCCGCGATCATGCACAGGGCGCCCGCGACAAAGGAAAACCCTTTGTCAAGGAACGATGACACAGCCAGAGATACGATCAGACCGGCCAGGAGCCCAGTCGGGAACCAGGAGCGGACCTTCTCGGCAGGGACGAGCGCGGACTTAGCCCTCAGCCCCCTGAAAATCAGGTAAAGGACGACGAACGAAACGATCGCTCCCAGCTCGACGGCAAAAAATATGCTCGGCCGGCCTTGATAAAAAAAGAAATCCATGAAGGTCATCTTGGCAAAGCCGCCCAGGAGCATGCTGGGCGGGTCGCCGATGAGAGTCGCAGTGCCTTGGAGGTTGCTGGAAACGGCGATGGCGATCATCATCTTGACCGGATTCAGGTTGATCTTTTTGGCGAGCGCCAGGGCGATGGGAGCCACGATCAGGACTGTCGCCACGTTCTCCACGAACGCCGAAATGAAACCGGTCATCATGCAGATCAAAAGCACGGCCCAGGCGGTGTTCTTGGCGCGGTCCACGATGATCTCAGCCAAATAGGCCGGCACCCGGCTCTCCATGAAGACGTCAGCCACGATGAGCGTGCCCACAAAGATCCCCATGACGTTCCAGTTGACGGCGAAGAGCGCCTCCTGGGGCGTGATGACCCGGCCCAACAAAAGCAACAGGCTCCCGGCCAAGGCTACGAGGGTCCTTCGGGTCGGCAAAAAGATGAAAAGGACGTAGGCGAAAAGAAAGATTACAGCTGAGATCGATTTAGGGTCCATTTTGGCCTCAAAACCTCATCAAACAATCTTTAGCCAGTTTGCACCAATATATACAAGAGTCCTTGTCCGTGTAAAGGACATCTTTTTTGCATTTGGGGCACCGGCGCTTGGCTTCATCCGAGAAAAACTCCACCTCGGCGCCGCACGCCGAGCACTTGATATAACGAACCTTGAGGTCCTTGTCTCTGCCTGGGCACTGGGTGAACATGCGGGTTCAAATTTGAGACAAGAAGCCTGGCTAGTTGTCTCAAATTCCCGAACAAACTGAGACAAGAAGCCTGGCTTCTTGTCTCAAATTAAGTATTTCTTCGCCTCTTCGTCTGTAAAGGGCTCGACCTGGGCGGTCTCTTCGCGGCCGGCGTGGCGCACGCAGACCGTGGCCTTGGGGCCGATCTTGTCCTTGTCAAAATACCTGGCGATGATCCCCAAGGCCAAGGCGCGAGCCTGAGGGGCGGCCAGGTCGCCCCTGCCGACGGCGGTGGCGCCTGGGACTTCCTCGGGGGGCGCGAAAAGATAGTCGTCGGGTGTGGCGAGCGCCGCCAAGGCGGCGTTTTCTTTCTCGTCCTTGCCGACAACGAGCTTGGCGGTCGGGGTCAGGCGGAAGTGGCGACCATGATTGAGGAAACGGACATGCTCCATCGTCAGTTCATCATGGTCGATGAGGTCCTTGACGCGGAGCGAAAAAGCCGGATCGGTCAAGACGCAGCCGCCGGCCGGACACGGATAATCCTTGATGTTGAAATCGTCGGCCATCTGCATTTGGACTTTGCGGCCCCGTCCGGCGATATCGAGGAGTTTTTCACGGTCGACCCAACCCTTTTCCTCTGGAATGGTCGGTGGCAGGAGCTTGGCGGATAGGGGCCGCAGGACGAGGCCCAAGACGCCGGCGTCTTTCTCAACGATCCTCAGGGCGTCGCGACGTTGCGACATGGGCCGCTGACCCAGGACTTCACCGGTGATCAAGAAAGACGCCCCGATCTCTTGCATAAGCTCGGCGGCCTTTTTGAGCATCAGGATGCGGCAATCAATGCAGGGATTCATATGGCTGCCATACCCGTGCTTGGGCGCGCGCAGCATCTTCAAGAAATCATCAAAGATATTGATGACCTTGAGAGGAATGCCCAGCTGTTCCGAAACCGCCTTCGCCTCGTGACCGCAGCCGCCGTTACGGTTGCAGCGGCAAAAAGGGCTGACGAAGTTGACGGCAATGACCTCCACCCCCTGGTCTTTGACGACTTTCT
>JBFZAX010000117.1:0-5476 GCA_041308805.1 Candidatus Omnitrophota bacterium
CGTTTTTTTCAGAAGTCCGTTGACTATGTCGTCCGGCGCGACGCCGTCGCCGCCTATCGCGGGGACAGTTTCAAGGATAAACGCCACCTGCGTAATTTTTTCGCAAAAAATTTCAATTCCGAATGGCGGGATTACAGGCCCGACGACCGCGATGAGGTGCTGCGGCTTTCCTCTTCTTGGGCCTGCGCGCGCCGGCAGAACAGCGCCGATCCGATCTACGCGGCGATGCTCGACGACAGCCAACGGGTGCTGGAGGCTTTGCTGGAGGATTGGGGGTCGCTGCGGATGAGAGGGCGGGTCGTCGTCTGCGAGGGGCGCATCCGCGGGTTCACGTGCGGCTTTGAGATCGCGCCCGAGACTTTCTGCGTGAACTTTGAGATCGCGGACCTTGCGTTCAAAGGGATCGCCCAGGCGCTGTTCAGCGACTTCGCCCGAACGCTCGCGCCTTATCAAGAGATCAATATAATGGATGATTCGGGCTTCGAGAATCTGCGCAGGACTAAGGAATCTTTCCATCCGGTCCGCCGGGTCACCTCCTATACCGTGCTTCGGTCTTCATGAAGGCCTGCGTTTATCAGACATTCCGCTGGTCCGCTCCCGTGCAGACGCTTTTTTCCGCGCTGCGCGGCCGGCCGGGGGCTTTTTTGCTGGAGAGCTGTTTACGCGGCGGCGGCCGCGGCCGGTATTCTTTTTTCGGCAGCGACCCGTTCCGGGCCGTCACGAGCCGGGGTCCGCGTTCTTGGGTGACAGGCACTGAGGGGCGCCGGGAGAGCGCCGGTTCGCCATTGGCGATTTTGCGCCAGGAGATGGCGGCGTTCTCTCTTGAGACGCGCGGGCGCCGGTCGTTGCCGCCTTTTCTTTGCGGCGCGGTGGGTTTCCTGGCGTATGACATGGGGTTCCTGCTGGAGCACCTGCCTAGAAAGAACAGGCCCGATCCCCTTGTGCCTGACAGCGCGTTCGGATTTTACGATGTCGGCGCGGCCTATGATCATCTGCGCAAGGAAGTGACCGTTTTTTCCAGCGGTTTTCCCGAGACGGGCCGCGGCCGGCCTCGGCGGGCGCGCGAGAGGCTCGTTGAGACCATCGGGCTTTTGCGGACCGCAGAGCTCAAGGGCTTGTTCCGGGGCGGGGCTCCGGGGCCGTCGGCCGTGAATCTCGCGTCCAATTTCACGAAGGCCGGCTATCTGGCCGCGATCCGAAAAGTGAAGGCCTATATCGCAGCCGGGGACATTTATCAAGTCAATCTGGCACAGCGGTTCCGCTGCGCGTTCGACGGCGACGACTGGCCGCTGTATCAGCGTTTGACACGCCGCTTCCCGACGTCTTTTGCCGCTTTCTATCAGGGACCGGATCACAGTATCCTGAGCGCTTCGCCCGAGCTTTTCCTTTCTTTTGACGGCTCCCGGGTGACGACGCGGCCGATGAAAGGGACGCGGCGGCGCGCGGCCGACAGCCGGCGCGACCGGGCGTTGAAAAAAGAGCTCTGGGAGAGCCGAAAAGAAAAAGCCGAGCTCCTGATGATCGTCGATCTCGAACGCAACGACCTCGGCCGGGTCTGCTCCTACCGCTCGATCAAGGTCGGACGGCTGCGGCAGATCGAGACGTACGCGGGCGTCTATCAGGCGACAGCCGAAGTGGAAGGGTCGCTGCATCGCTCCAAGGATCGGATCGACCTGTTGCGCGCGTGTTTTCCCGGCGGGTCGGTGACGGGCTGTCCGAAGATCCGGGCCATGGAGATCATCGAAGAGATCGAGCCCGACGCGCGCGGTATCTACACAGGGTCATTAGGATATCTGAGCTTCCACAATACACTGCAGTTCAATATGCTCATCCGTTCATTTTTGTGCCGGGCCGGCGAGGTTTCCTTCCATGTCGGCGGCGGCATCGTCGCGGATTCGCGGCCGGAGGACGAGTACGAGGAGACGCTCATCAAGGGGCGGGCCTTAAGAGAGGCGCTGGGCGAGGCGAAGGAGGGGCGGTGAAAGTTTTGGATCGGGTCTGGATCGACGGCCGGATGGTCGCCAAAGAGCGCGCGTCTCTGCCTTGCCTGAGCCCCGGCGTGTTGTACGGCCAGGGGGTTTTTGAGACGATGCGCTGCCATCACGGTAAAGTGTTTTTGTTTGAGAGCCATTTGAAGCGGCTGGCCCATGGCAGCGGCCTTCTGGGGATCGCCGCGCCTTCCCGCCGGCGGATACGGGAAGCGGTCCGGCAGGTCATCGAAGGGAATCGCCTCCGGGAGGCGGCAATCAGGCTCAATCTCTGCGCCGGCGTTTCCCGCAACCATCTTTTTGTCTTCGCGCGGCCGTTGCCGGACCTGCGCCGTTTGCGCGCCAGGGGCCTGTCCGCTTGTCAGGTGAAAGACCAATGGCTGGGGCAGACATTCTTGGCCGGCGCAAAGTCGTTCAACAGGTTTTTCTACGAACACTTTTCTGCTCTTGCGAAGAAAAAGGGCTTTGACGAAGTCTTCTTTGGGAACAGCCGCGGAGAGGTGGCTGAAGGGTCGCGGTCCAATATCTTCATCGTTCGAAAGGGCGGGGTCCGCACGCCGCCGCTGGGGGCGGGCTGCCTGCCAGGCGTGACGCGGTTCGTTGCGATCGATATCATGAAAGATGAAGGCATTCCCGTCCGGGAGCAGGCGATCGGCCCCGGCGATCTCTTTTCGGCGGATGAGATATGGTGCACGAATGCGCTCTGGGGGGTTTTGTCCGTGACGCGGCTCGACCATCGGAAGGTCGGCAAGGGGAAGCCGGGCCCTGTGGCTCAAAAAATAGCGCAGATATACGATAACAGGGTTGAGAAAGAGTGCGCAGTGCGATAGAATGGTTCGGGTTTTTTTGAAGAGATCATTTAGCGGGCTGTCTCGAAAAGAATTTATAGGGTTCCTATGTAAATCTCGCGAATCCGCAAGGGGAAGGAATCAGCAGGAGGAGAGCCATCCTGAAACCTTCTCTATGGGGAAAAAGCGGCAAAGGATTCGTTCTTGAGGCGTTCAAAACCATGAAAGTGGCTTTAATAAATCCTCCGAGCCCAGGGGCATACTCAAACGCTCGATTGGCCAAGGGAAGATCTCCAAGCATCGCTTTGGCATGCCTTGCTGCGTACGCGAGAGAATATGGCCATGACGTTCGCATCGTCGATATGGATAAGGATCGTCGCCAATTATATCAAGCCCTCCGAGAGGGCTTTGACGTGGCGGGCATAACATCTTTGACCCCCAATTATAAGGAATGCGGCGCCATCATTAAGTATATAAAAAAAGAAAGACGGAGCAGCACTCTGGTGATGGGGGGCGTGCATATTTCGGCATTGCCGCGCGAAACTCTCGCCGAGAATGAAGAGCTCGATTTCGGAGTGGTCGGGGAAGGGGAAGTGACGTTTAAATATTTGCTGGATTGGCTCGCGCTCGAGCGCAAGGACACCTCTGCGCTTTATCGAATAGGCGGTCTTTGTTTCAGGGACAATGGTAAAATAGTAGTTAATAAGCGGCGGGAACTGATCGAGGATTTAGATCAGCTTCCTTTCCCGGCATATGACCTGCTGGATGTCGGCAGTTATGAGCTTAAGCCCCACCATTTATGGTCATGCAACAGGATAAACATCAAGCCCGTCATGAGTCTTTTCACATCAAGGGGCTGCAGCCATCGATGCGGTTTTTGCGCTTCTCATGTTATATGGGAAAATAAACCGCGATACAGATCTCCGGGGAAGGTTCTGAAAGAAATAGACACATTGGTCAACAGCTTCGGAGTCAGGGTCTTGTATATCTATGACGATTCTTTCGTTTCCAATAGAAAAAATGCGATGGTAATTTTAGACGGCTTGATACAGAGAGATTATGATCTGAATTTTTTATGCAATGCGCGGGCAGACCAATTGGATGAAGAGCTTATCTTGAAACTAAAAGAGGCAAAATGTCACCTCATCAGGATAGGCGTGGAATCTTGTAGCGAGCAGGTGTTAAAGGCGATGGGGAAGGGGAGCTCCCCTTCCCTTGCCGCCCGGACGTTCGCGCTGTGCCGCGAAATAGGGATAGCCGCATCTGCCAGTCTAGTCATAGGGTATCCTCCCGAGACATGGGAAACTTTCCGTGAGACGCTCGACAAGATCAAAAAAATCAATCCGGTGGCTTGCGAGTTTTTTATCGCCGTGCCTTTTGTCGGCACGGATTTATACGCCATGGCGCGAGAAAAGGGATATCTTCTTTCGCAGCCCTGGCAGGAATGGAAACAGGTGCCGGAAAAACCGGTATTGAGGACTCCCAGTTTAAGCCCCCGCGAACTTATCGAAATGCAGAAGATAGCGTTCAGGGAATTCTATTTTCGGATTCCTAAGATCATGGAATTGTTAAAACAAGTCAATAGCGGAGGAAAGCTTCGTTATTATTTAAAGGGGTTGCTTTCGGTTGTGAGCTTGATAATCAAAAACCCAAGAAGGAACCTAGAGAATTAAGATGGCGCGACTTATTGGATTTTTTCGTCTCTGCATGAAGAAGCCGGGGATCATGAAGATATCCCGCTTCCTTATCCTTTCCTGTGTGTTGATGGGCGCAAGCGCCTGCTCGGTTTCCGACTGGGACATCTGGAGGGCCCAGCGCTTGGCGGGCCTGTCCCAGAGAACGAGGGTCGCCGCGCTCGGTTTTTACGAGAAGGCGCTGCGGCGCCTGCCGGAAGGCGCCAAGCGGGAACAAGTCCTGCTGGAACTGGGCTCTTTGCAGATAGAAGGGGGCGATCATGCGGCGGCGGTCGGGACGTTGCGCCAAGTCTCCGCCCTGGACGGGCAGCGCCTCCTGGCATTGGCTCTTTTGAAGAACGGCGATCCGACGGCGGCCCTTGAGGTCTTCAACAAGATCGGCGAAAAAGGGGACGCGGCTTACCTTTATAACTACGGGACGGCCCTGGAGAAGAGCAATCTCTATGACCAGGCCCTTCGGGTCTATTCTCTGGTCAAAGGCGACCCGGCCATCGAGGGGCGGGCGCAGGAGCGGGTGAAAGCGATCAATCTGATAAGCGGTCACGTCGCCTTTGCCGGCGTTTCCGAGGAGGTGCGGCAGCTCATCGAGCAGAGCCCCGGTCTTGATCAGTATCGCGAAGCGAGCGCCCTGTATCTGCTGATCGACGAGGTCATCACGGTCACGGATGACCTGCGCGAGATCACGGATTTCCATTGCGTCATCAAGATCCTCAATGAGCGGGGGAAGGAGAGTTTCGGAGAGGTGACGCTGGACTATGACTCCACGTACGAGAAGCTCGATCTGGAGTACGCGCGGACGATCAGGCCGGACGGGACGGTGGTGACGGTCGGCGATAAGAACATCCGGGACGTCTCGCTCTACCTGAATTTTCCCATGTACAGCAACGCCCGCGTCCGCATCATCTCGATGCCGGAGGTCGCATCCGGGGCCGTCATCGAATACAAGGGCCGCCTCACGCGCTCCCAGCTGCCCAACAAAAAGGACCTCACGACGGTCTACACCCTG
>JBFZAX010000118.1:0-5593 GCA_041308805.1 Candidatus Omnitrophota bacterium
TAGACCGTCCGTTTTTCGCCGCGAACGGCCTGGGCGACCTCGTCCTCAAGGATCTCCAGCCCAGCCTCCTCATAAGACGCCTTGGCGCGCACGAGGCCGTAGCCCGAGAAGCGCTTCATGAAATCGGCCTTGGCCAGCTTCGCCTCCCGGCCGTTATCGTTGACGCTCACATCGCCCCTGTCCACCGCCTTAACCAAAACCATATGATCATCATCAAAGAAGGCGATGAACGGCACCATTTTGCCGAACGCCCTGGCGGTCTTCAGGTCCGCAAAATCGAACTCCTTCCAGTAGAAAGGCTTAAGCTCTAAGGAGTACATCCAGGCGGTCTGCTGAAGGGCGTAGAGGGAGTTTTCCAGGCGCTTGGCTGAGCTATAGGTATTTAATTCTATAGAATCAGCCAGGATATCGACCAAAAGGGCCTGATGAGCGATCTCGTAAGGGGTGACGCGGCGGCCCATGATCTCCAAGAGGCCTGAAAGGGCCAGGGAACCGCAGGTGACCAGATTGCGCGCTGGGTCCAGCATCCAGGAATGGATCTCCTGGACCTTGTCTTCGGTAAGAGATAAAGGATGATTCCGGTGGACCGTGATATCCCGGGCGATCTTGATGTCCGTGGCCTGTTTCCCGACGAGAGAACGCAGCCCTTCGGCGATGGCGTCGGCGATGAGCTTGTCCGCGGCCTGGTTCTTGACGAGGGTAGACCCGTCCGTCGCTACGGCCGCTGGGCGAAGAACCCGGGAGGACTCCGCCTGCAGCACACCGCGCCAATTGTAGTCGACCGCCCACGCCACCTGCTCAGGCAGGAAGGTGAGAACGATCAACCATGCGATGGCTTTTATCCAACGCTTATTGCGCCAGTTCAACACATATTACGTTCGGTCATTGGCCTATTCCCTACGTCCTCCTTTCCTCGAGAATTTCTACCAGCCGGTAGATGGGCCTGCCCGCAGAAAGGCAGGAGAGCCTGTTGGTAAGACAGGCCGGTATCGAATCGCATGCTCGCCATAGCACGCGTTCCGTTCGGAATAATTCCCCAGATCTCCTCAATGGGCCAGGCATGCCTGGCCCCTACAATGATTTTGTTTGCGATGCAACGGGCCGCCAAATGGACCAACGGGCTAACCGGCCAACCGGATAACCAGCGAACTGAATCCAAATTATGTCCGCCCCGTATGTTTCTCATCTATTTCGGGCCTCCGGCCCCGCCAGTGCCTAACCCGCCCAGCAAACTGCCCGCCATGAACTGGATCGCGATCGGTCCGCCCACGATGACGCCGACGACCGGCAGAATAAAGAAAATGAGCGGGATGAGCATCTTCATCGGCGATTTCAGCGCCTCGCGCTCGGCGCGGCGGAAGAACCGCTCGCGCGTGTCTTCCGACAGGATAACGAGCGCCTCGGCGATGGGCGTGCCCATCCGGTCCGCCTGGATGAGCGTGCGCGCGAACGCCGTGACGTCGGCCGCGTTGATGCGCCGCGACATGTCCTTCAAGGCCTCGCGCCTCGGCTTGCCGACCTTGACCTCGTGCAGCATGAGCGACAGCTCCTCAATGAACGCCGACGACTTGGACTTCTCCACGATCCAGCGCGCCGCCGCGATGAAATCCAACCCCGCGTCCACGCATAAAGCCAAGAGATCGACCGTATCGGGCAAGGACCGGATCACCGCCGCCTGCCGCTGCTTGAGCTTATTGTGCAAGTACAAGTCCGGCAGGAAAAAACCCACCACGGTGACGATCGCGATGTTCAGAACCTCCCCCTTCGGCATAAAGGCGATACCGACCATCAAAGCCACCAGCGCCATGAATTCCTTGGCCCCGAAGAACTGCTCGACGTTCAAGGCCAGCCGCGCGCCGAAGAGCTTGTGCTCCAGCTTCTCGCGGTTCTTCATGAAACGGCGCACAAAGACATAATTGATCGGCGTAAAAATGTCGAACACCTTCAAAAATATGGGCTTGCGGTCCTGCGGGACTTCAAAACGCAGGCGCCGCTTGATCGTCTTACGCAGTTCGTGGAAGGTGAAGATCCAGGTGAAAAAATTCACCATCACCACGAAGAGGCCGACGAATAAGAATATCTGCGCTATATAGACGATCATGTTGAGCTCCTAAAAATTAACCTTGCTGAACTTCCTGATCATAAAAATACCCGCGACCTCCGAACAGACCGCGTAGATCAAAAGACCCCGCCCTGTCGAACTGCTGAGCATGATGTCAAAATAGTTCGGCTGGAACGACACGACCAGGATCGCAAAGACGATGGGCAGCATCGACATGACGATGCCCTGGATGCGGCCCTGGAGGCTCAAGGTCTTCACGCTGTCGTTGATCCTGATCTTCGCCCGGATCGTGCCGATCAGCCGCGCGAAGAGAAGCGTGATGTCGCCGCCGGTCTCGCGCGCCACCAGGATCGCCGTCGTCAAAAGGTTCAGCTCGTCCGACGGCATGCGCTTGTTCAGGTTCTCAAAAGACTCCTCCAGCGCGATCCCCATCTTGTTCTCGCGCAGGATCAGGCCGAACTCCTGGCTGATGGGCTGCGGCAGCTCCTCGACGAGCGCCTCGATGGACTGCAAGAGGCTCAGGCCGCCCTTCAGGCAGCTGGAGAGGATCATCAAGCCGTCGGTGATCTGCGCGCTGAACTTCTCCTTGCGCGACAGGATCATCTTCTTGACGATGATCGCCGGGATGGCAAAACCGAACCCCGCGCCGATGGCCGCGCCCACGAGGCTGCGCGTGAAGCCCATACCGATGGACCCCAAGAGCGCCGGGGCAAGTATATTCAATATAAAAAGCTTCTGGGGGTCCATATCCAGAAAGACTTCCTTCAGGCGCGCGCGCTGGCTCTCCACCCCGCGGACCCTCCAGGAATAAAACCGGTCCCAGGCGACGGGCACCAGCTCATAGCATGCCAGCATCACCGAACCGAAGATCATGATGAGGGCCAAACTCTTCTGGACCATTTTCTTATCCCCCTAATTCACCGTTACCACGGTCGCTGCCGGGTCATACTGCCGTCCGTCGCCGAAAGAGTCGGCGGCCTGACGCCATCGGCCGGCGATGGACCGGCGCAGCGAAAAATGAATGGCAAGGAGCCCCAACATGAGCGCCACGAACAGGACCGAATATTCGAGCAGGGTCGAACCCTTTTTCCCGTGACGCCGCCTCATGAACATCAGATCAATCCTTTCGCCAGCTCTCCGGAGCGGATCTGTTCCTGCGCCTTCTGTTCGTCAAAGACTTGCATGACCTTGATCAGCGTGACCTTCTTCTTCATGCCGTCTTTGGCGATGACAAATGCAAAGATGGTGTCTTTGTCATGACAATTCGCGACCACCACGCTCTTCTTGGGGTCGTCGGACTTCGCCAGCTGCCAGTTAAAGAACGCGTCGCGCTTGGCGCCCTGCGCCTGATAGCTCTTCGAAAAGCTCTCGATAAAAGCTCTCTCGAAGTCCGTGCGCTCGTCCGACTTCTGGAACTGAGAGTATTGTTTCCCGACCTCCTGCTCGAAAAACCGGAAGTTCGGCCAGTCGATCATCGAACGGACTGCGTACCGGCCGGCGATCAAGCCATTCATGAGCTGACGCGCAAAAGAGACATCGTCCAGCGCCCCGCAACCGGCGAGTAGCCATGCGGCCATCATGCCCAACCCGATCTTTCCGGCTCTGTTCATCGCCCTTTTCATGATCTCTCCTCTTATAAATAAGTGCGCCTTAAGAAAACGCGATTATAGCTCCATCCCGCGCGCGAGGTCTTTGTCATGATGCTGCCCTGGGGGTTCCACTGGCCGAAAGGCGCAATGGTCGCCGCCGGATGCGTGCGGCTCACCCGGACCCATGTCGGACTCCCGTCATCGTCACTGCGATGATTGATATAAATACAGACCTTGCCTTTCAGGAAATTGCCCGTCTTCTTCTTCTTGAGCTTGGGGATATTAAAATTGCTCACCGTCACCTGGGCCCTGTTGACCCCGCGGGCATCTTCCCACGTATAGATGACCCCGTTACCGGTCCAGCCGGAACCGGTCGGCGGTTCGGCGCCCGCCAACGCCTCGCCTAAATTCCTCATGGCGTTGCGGAAGTTCGTCATCCGGTCGATCAGCCCGTCGATGGCCTGAAGCGCCCTCTCCCTGTCGCAATCGAGGTTCATGTTGGTCGTGACGCAGCCGGTCGTCGTGCGGCACGGGGGGTTCGTGGCGCATTCCAGGCATGTGCCGACATAACCGGAGACGCTGCCGCAGCTGATGCACGTCGGAGCTGTCTGCGCGTAAGCCGAAGGGACGAAAATATCCCACGGGGAAGCCTGGCGCCTGTCCAGGGCCCCGAAATAGCCGTCGCCGTCGGTATCCCAGTTTCCCTGGTCGCACACCGGCATGGCCGAAGGAACGCCCAGGGCCGCGACCTGCGCGCGCAAGTCTTGCAACATCGCGATGTATTCTCCAAATTCAAAATAGTAGGTGTACTCGCTGGAAGGGTCTTGCCAGTCGTAAAAATAAGGCGCCCAGGCATCCCACGTCGCGTTCAAAGAAAGATTGCCGCCGGTCAAGAGCTCATTCAGGAAATAAACCACGTCGATCATGTAATCATAGAGGCCGTCGATATTGTCATAGCCCGAGGAATCCGGCAGGACGGAACATTCGACGCTCTCGTCATCGCAATCTTCCTCATACCAATTATTGAGCACGTCGATGCTGGGCCCGGGCATCCAGTGAGGGGTGCGGAAAGCAGCGCCGTAAGGATACAGCGCGCGCAGGAACTCGGCGATGATGCCGTCGGCAGTGCCCGCGACCAGATCATCGCTCGCCGTCCACTTATAGTCCAGCCTCTCTAAGATCCCCGACTCCGTGCCGCAGCTCGAATCACCTGAATACGTGCAATAGGCATAATCCCTGAAATTGGCCATTTGATTGATAAAAGCCTGCACCACCGGGATGGCGACCACGTTGACCTGCGCTTGATATTTGACCGCCTCAAACCACCAGTGCACAAAACGGTTGACCATGTCGGAGGTGCTCAAGTCGCCGTCCAGGTCATACGTATCCTGGACCTCCACCGGGTCATCGACGATCTGGAACATGGCGGTCTGACACGTACTCACTAAATATCGCCTGCGTTCACCACTAATAGCATTGACGGCTTTTTGAAGCATCGACAAGGTCGCAGAAGGAGCAGAATAGGCGGAGGACGCATTATAAGCAGAAGAAGCCAGACCAAGAGCTCCAAAAACAACCCCTGCTCCTGCCATGCTCACCATACCCGCTCCCCCTGCAATTCCAAGCCCACCTGCCCCTATCATCCCTACGCTCGCGCCGATCCCCGCACCCATGGCTGCTCCCTGAGCGACCGAAGTTCCTACAATGGCATTTCCTGCCATGCCTCCCGCCGCTCCTGCCACAGCCCCGCCTACAATAGCATAAAATGCCGTGAGGGCAGGACCTGTACCGCTCCCGTAACTCGCGACAACTATAACAACGACCACCACCAATGCAAACACGAACGCCAGCACCGCGCCCAACCAACCCCGCTTTTTGCACTTCTTCCATCTGCCCCCCAAGCCGTCATAAAGCTGGCGGGAACGCGTCGCGAGGCTCGATG
>JBFZAX010000119.1:0-3469 GCA_041308805.1 Candidatus Omnitrophota bacterium
TTCTGGTTTTGACCATAGACCATAGACTATGGACTATCGACTGACTTGAGACCTTGGGACTTTGAGACGTTGCAACTTTTCTAGGAGAGTACTGCGGATCTGCTGATGAGATTAACATACTTATCAAGATACCGGCGTGTCTCCCGAGGCAGCTCTTGCGGCGCGGCGCCGCCGCGATACCAGGAAACGACATGGCCGATACCCCAGTTATACGAAGCGAGGACGGTCGTGAGGGTGACGGGAATGTCGAAGTGGGCGAGCATTTGGGCGATCCTGCGGAAATACCAGGAAGCGATCTGCTCGTTGACCCGCGGATCGAAGAGATCGCTGATCCGATACTCGGTGCCCTGGATCTGATTGAAATCTTCCAGGCAGATCTCAGAGATCTGGTAAAGGCCGTAGCAGCCCGTCGCTTCATTGACAGCGTCGGGGACGTTGCTGGACTCAATGAGGCGGATAGCTTGCAGATCGATAGCGAGCGGGGCTCCCGCGCATGCCGCCGGCTGAAAAACCGCAAACGCCGCGACCAGGCACAAGAACGAAACAAAAACCTGCCCCCGGCGGCTGATCCGATAGAATTTTTTCTTTTTCTCCATGATGCCCTCCTCTGCTTCGCTCAGAATGCTTTCGCGTTTGAGCTCCGCAGCAGTCTTTTAGGCGGGCTTAAGGCCGCCTAAAAGAAAAAACCCTAAGACAAGTCTTAGGGTTTAAAGGACACGATCGCCTTGATGGCAGCGCAGCCCCCCATCTCTAAAAATTCAGAAATGGGGCTGTCGCTTTGCGTCCCCAGGTTACCCTGAGTTTGCCTTTTTCAACAGGTCAGAAGACTTCTTAAAGAACAGACACTTATAGGTAAATTCTAACATGGCTCTCTAGAAGAAACCATGCCGGAGAGGTCTTATTTATTAGGTAAGAAAGGAAGGAGTTGCGAGAAGCGGAAATTTCAGCAGGAGCTTAACTTAAAACGCGCGAAAAGGTTCCGAATATTGATATTCAAAATCAGGCGCAGAGAGCCGTGTTTTTAGGAAGCGGTTTCTTCTGTGCGGGTTTCGGTAGGGATCTTAACGCAGATTTTCGCAGATCCAACGCAGATAGTCGCAGATAAGTCTGGAACAAAACAGGACTGTCCTGTTTTGTTCCAGGTTTTGACAATAGACCATTGACTATGGACTATCGACCCCGTTGAGACCTTGAGACCTGAGACTTTGAGGCATTGAGACTCTTCATTTTCTATACTGCTCCAGCATCTTAAGGAAGCTCGGATTGGGCTGGACGCCGCAAGCCACCGCTTGATCGGCGAAGCGGATCGCCTCGTCGTATCGCTTGAGCTGGTAATAATCCACCGCCGCGTTGGCATAGGCGAGGCCGTTGCCGGGATCCGCATCGATGACCCTCTGAAACGCCTCAAGAGCCTTCTGATTCTGCCCCATCAGCGAATACGTCACGCCCATATTGACCCAGGCATCATAAAAACGGGGATTGAGGGCGACGGCTTTTTCGTAAAGCGGCAGGGCCTTGTCGAGCGCCCCGTCCTCTTTGTGGATATTCGCGAGATTGTAGTAAGCCTCCTTGAAACCCGGATTGGTCTCAATGGACTTCTCGTACATCTGCTTAGCCTTTTGCCGCTCTCCGAGCTTTTTATAGACGGTCCCGAGATTGTAATAGAGCTTCTTGAAGGGCGGCTGAGCGTTGATCAGCCCCTCATACCGCGGGAGCGCCCGACGGTATTCTCCCGTTTCCTGGTAAGCGTTCGCGAGGTTGTTGGCGACCTTCGTGCTGTCCGGCGCATACGCCAGCGTCCGGGTATAAAAAGCGATCGGATCGCGCCACAAAGAATTCTGCCGGACGGTCAAGGCCGAGAAGACAAGAAAAAGGCCCGCCGCAACGGAGATCGCCGCAGACCTTGTCTTTTCTTTTTCAAAGAAAGGAGCTGCCAGGAAACCTCCCGTCAAAAAAACTCCGACGGAAGGCAAATAAAGCCAGTGTTCGGCCATATACGCGTTCAGCCGCCAAAGGTTCGATACGGGCAAAAGGCCGACCAGGAGCCAGCTCACCGCGAACGTCACGACCGGAAGGCGCTTGCGGAAGACCCAGACCGCGGCGACCAGGCCCGAAAAACAGAAAAGACCCGCAAGGACAGGCGGATCAGCCCAGGAGAAAAGACGCTGGCCATATTCCATATGCAACCCAAGCGGCATGAAAAGCAAACGCAAATAAGTCGCCAGCGCCGCGAACGCGCCCGGCAGCCTCTGAAAGACCGTCGTATGCGTCGTGATCCCCGCCAAAAGGCCTTTAAGCAACGTGACTCGCAGGAGGATATAGGCGAGGCTCATCGCTGTCAAAGGCGCGAATGCAACGGCCCTGATCTTTTCGCGGAACGTAAAATGATAGGTCAGGATCAGCAAAGGAAGAAAAATGCTCCCCTCGCGCGACAGCAAGGCCGCCGCGTAAAAGATAATGGCAAAAATAATGAGACGCGCCCGGCCTGAACGAAGGAACGCCAAATAAAACACCACGGTCGCCAAAAGAAACAGGAGCGCCATCGGATCAGAACGGCCCGATATATAGGTAATGGCCTCCGTATGCGCGGGGTGGACGACAAAAAACAAAGCAGCGAGAAGAGCGGCCAGACGCCGGCCGAACAAAACGATCGAAAAAGCGTAGACGCTTATGGCGGCGAGGACATGCAAAAGGATATTGGTCAGATGAAAACCAAAGGGCTTGAGCTTCCAGACAAGGTAGTCCAACATATAGCTCACCATCTGGAGGGGCCGATAAAAGCTGTAGTGCTCATCGGCTCCCGAGGCGATATCCCCGGCGAAAAGCTTCGCGAAATCCGCCGGGTCTTTGATGTAAGAGTTGTCGACGACTAAATAGCTGTCATCCCAGATGAAGGGATTGGGAAGGGAATTCGCGTAGACGAGGAGGCCGGCGAGAGCGATCAGGACCAGGGGGAGGACGTGGGCTCCCATCCTCACCGGGACAGACCCTGCGCCCGGGCGCGCGACGCCGGCCTTCGGAGCCCCCTCCCGTTCCAGCATCTTCCTGATCTTGCGCTCTTTGATGCCGAGCTCGGAAGCGAGTTGGGCGGGAGTCTTAGTCTTCAGGTTGGCGAGGATGTATTTTTTCTGGCTGGGGTCCATCGAAAAGTCCCAACGTCTCAAAGTCCCAAGGTCTCAAGTCAGTCGATAGTCCATAGTCGATGGTCTATGGTCAAAACCAGAAGGATGGAAGTCTGAGGTCCGATGACGGCAGGTTAAGGAGGTTACGAACGTTAAGAAGGTTAAGGACGTTACTGTGCCAAACTTAAAAAAGAAGCAAGCTTTTGCCTTTTATCCTCACAGTAACCTTCTTAACCTCCTTAACTTTCTTAACCTGCGTAACCTAAAACCGAGCCTTTTCGCTTATTCGGACTTCCGACTTCTGACTTCCGACCTCGGTTCTGGCCATAGACAATCGACCATTGACT
>JBFZAX010000120.1:0-2733 GCA_041308805.1 Candidatus Omnitrophota bacterium
CACAAGCTGGGCGAAGTCCACGATGGCGAAGCCAAGATGGATTGGATGGTCCAGGAGCAGGAGCGCGGGATCACGATCACCTCGGCGGCCACGACGTGTTTCTGGAAAGACACCCAGATCAACCTGATCGATACGCCGGGCCACGTGGATTTCACGGTCGAGGTTGAGCGGTCGCTGAAGGTCTTAGACGGCGCGGTCATCGTCTTCTGCGCGGTGGCTGCCGTGCAGCCCCAGTCCGAAACGGTCTGGCGGCAGGCCGATAAATACCATGTCCCGCGGCTGGCCTTCGTCAACAAGATGGACCGCGTGGGCGCTGATTTCAAGAATGTCTTAGAAGAGATGCACCATAAGCTGGGCGCCAACGCGGCGGCGATCCAGATGCCGTACGGCAGCGAAGAGAATTTCAAGGGCATCGTCGACATCGTCGAGGAGACCCTGGTGACTTATAAGGACGAGAAGGGCGCCGAGCCGGAGTGTCAGCCCGTGCCCGCTGAATTGGCGGCCGAGTTGCAGCAGTACCGGCACGACCTGATCGAGCGCCTGGCCGAGGCCGATGACAACATCATGGACCTTTTTATCCATAGCAAACCCATCGGGAAGGAAGATATCAAGAAGGCCCTGCGCGCCAGCGTCGTCGCCAATAAATTCGTGCCTGTTCTGTGCGGGACGTCGCTGAAGAACAAAGGCATCCAGCTGATGCTGGATGCCATCTGCGATTATCTGCCGTCGCCGGCGGACCTTTCCGCGGTCAAGGGGTTCGAGCCGGAGTCCGGGGAGTACGAAGAGCGCGCGGTTTCCGTTGACGCGCCCTTCTGCGGTTTTTGCTTCAAGGTGATGGGCGACCCTTACGTCGGCCGCTTGAATTTCATCCGGATCTATTCGGGCCGCGTCAGAGCCGGAGAGACGATCTATAATTCGACCAAGCGCGAAGACGAGCGGGTCTCTAAGATCGTGCGCATGCACGCCAACAAGCAGGAGGCCGTTGAAGAGGCCGCCTGCGGCGATATCGTGGCGCTCGTCGGCCTCAAAGAGACGAAGACCGGGGACACGCTCTGCCTCGAGGACGATCCCATCGTCCTGGAGGCGATCAAGTTCCCCGAACCGGTGGTGGACCTGGCGATCGAGACCAAATCCAAGGCCGACCAGGAAAAGCTGGCCTTCGCGTTGCGCAAGCTTCAGGACGAGGACCCGTCGTTTCGGGTCACGTATAATACCGAGACCGCGCAGACCATCATCTCCGGGATGGGCCAGTTGCATTTGGAGATCGCGGTGGACCGGATCCTCCGGGAATTCAATGTCGAGGCTTCCGTCGGACGGCCCCAGGTCGCTTACCGCGAATCCATTCGCAAGAAGGTCAATGTCACGGGCAAGTTCATCCAGCAGACCGGCGGCCGCGGGCAATATGGCCATGTCGTCCTGGTGATCGAGCCTCAGGAGGTCCCGGGCACCGGCATCACCTTCGAGGACACCCTGAAGGGCGGGGCGATCCCCCGGGAGTACCTGCCGTCCGTCAAGAACGGCATCATCATGGCCGCCAAAAGCGGGATCCTGGGAAGCTATCCGGTCACTGACGTCGCCGTGACCCTGGTCGACGGGTCTTATCACGAGGTCGATTCTTCCGAGATCGCGTTCCAGATGGCCGCGTCCATCGCTTTCTCGGAGGGCCTGAGGAAGGGGGAGTCGTATCTGCTGGAGCCGGTCATGGACATCGAGATCGTCGTGCCTGAGGAGTTCATGGGGACGGTCATCGGCGATTTCAACTCGCGCCGCGGCAAGCTCGTCTCCATGGGGCAGCGCGGGAATGTGCGCGTGTTGCGCGGCCACGTAGCGCTTGCAGAAGTCTTTGATTATGCTAATATAATACGATCTTTAACCCAGGGTCGAGCGTCTTTCACAATGGAGCCCTTTTGTTATCAAGAGGTGCCTAGAGATATAGCGGCTAAAATATTGGGGTTAAAATAAGACGGAGGTGAATGATGTCAAAAGAAAAGTTCGTCAGGACAAAACCGCACGTGAACATCGGGACCATCGGGCACGTCGATCACGGCAAGACGAGTTTGACATCGGCGATCACGCTGGTCTTAAGCAAGAAGGGCTTGGCCGAAGCCCGCAGCTACGAATCCATCGATAACGCCCCCGAAGAGAGGGAAAGAGGCGTTACGATCAACATCTCGCATGTTGAATATCAGACGGCGTCCCGCCACTACGCCCATATCGACTGCCCGGGTCACGCGGATTACATCAAGAACATGATCACCGGGGCCGCCCAGATGGACGGCGCGGTCCTGGTCGTCTCGGCGGCCGACGGTCCGATGCCCCAGACCCGCGAGCACATCCTGCTCGCGCGTCAGGTCAACGTCCCGGCGATCGTGGTCTTCCTCAACAAGGTCGACATGGTCCAGGACAAGGAACTGATCGAATTGGTCGAGATGGAAGTGCGCGATCTGCTGACGAAGTACAACTTCCCCGGCGACAAGACCCCGATCATCAAGGGGAGCGCCACGGAAGCCCTCTCGTGCATGTGCGCCAAGGATGATTGCCCCAAGTGTTCGCCGATCTTTGAGCTCATGAAGTCGGTCGACGAGTTCATCCCGATGCCCAAGAGAGAGCTCGACAAGCCCTTCCTGATGGCGATCGAGGACGTCTTCACGATCTCCGGCCGCGGCACCGTCGGAACCGGCAGGATCGAGCGCGGCAAGGTCAAGATCAACGAAAACGTGGACATCGTCGGCA
>JBFZAX010000121.1:0-8191 GCA_041308805.1 Candidatus Omnitrophota bacterium
TGTCATGGGAGATCATGATGAACGTGCCCGGAAATCCCTGAAGGTAATCCTTGAGCCACAGGGCCGCGTTGAGGTCCAGATAATTGGTCGGCTCATCCAGCAGCAAGAAATCATACCGATGCGTCAATAGCTTGGCCAACAAGACCCGCATCTGCCAGCCGCCGCTGAACTGAACGATAGGCCGGTTGTAATCCGTCTCTTTGAATCCCAGGCCGCTTAAGACCTTTTGCGCCTTATGTTCCAGCTCAAAAAAACCGAGGACCTCCAACTCATGGAGGACTTCCCCATAGCGATGCGAATCCGCGGCATTGCGCTCTTCGAGGGCTGTCTTCTCTTCTTCCAGGAGGCGGATGGTCTCCTCGCCTTCGACCAGCTCCTGAAGAACGGTGCGCTCGGAAATAAACTGAGCCTCCTGAGGCAGATAGCCGATGCGCAGATTCTTATTGATCTGGATAGAGCCTGAAGAAGGCTCGGCTTCTCCGAGCAACATATGAAAAAACGTGCTCTTGCCCGCGCCGTTGGGGCCGATCAGGCCGATCTTCTCCCCGCGGTTGATGGTCAGCGTGATATCCTGAAAGAGGACCTTCTGGCCGAAGTTTTTTGAGAGGTTTTGGATGGAAATCATGAGAAAGTCGTCAGTCTTCAGTCATCAGCTGTCAGTCGATAGTCTATAGTCTATGGTCTATAGTCAAAGCCGAAAAGCCTCATCGTTTTTGCTTCGGCTTTTATCCATAGACAATCGACCATTGACCATCGACTATCGACTGATTCGTGTTAAGCCACTCTCTCGATCATCATTTCGCGTATTCAATAACCCTCGTCTCGCGGATGACGGTCACCTTGACCTGGCCGGGATATTCCATCCCTTCCTCGATCTTCTTGCGGATGTCGCGCGCCAGCACGACCGCGTCGTTGTCGGAGATCTTCTCCGGCTGGACGATCACGCGGATCTCGCGGCCGGCCTGGATGGCGAAGGCTTTCTCGACGCCCTTAAAGACGTTCGCGATCGACTCCAGTTTTTCCAGGCGCTTGACATAGATCTCCAGGGTCTCCCGGCGGGCGCCGGGCCTGGCCGCGCTGATCGCGTCCGCGGCCGCCGCCAGGACGCCGAAGAGCGAGGTCTTCTCGACCTCCTCGTGGTGCGCCTCGATCCCCTGGATGACGATCTCGGTCTCGCCGAACTTGCGGGCGATCTCCGCCCCCAGCTTGGCGTGCGTTCCTTCGACCTGCTGGTCGATGGCCTTGCCGATATCGTGCAGGATGCCGATGCGGCGGGCCAGCTTCGGGTCCAGGTCGACCTCGTCGGCCATGACGCCCATCAGCAGCGCGACTTCCTTGGAATGCTGCAGCGCATTCTGGCCGAAGCTCGAGCGGTACCGCAGCCGTCCGATGAGCTTGACGAGCTCCGGATGCAGGCCGTGGACGCCGATGTCAAAGAGGACCTTTTCGCCCTCTTCCTTGATCTTGACCTCCATCTCCTTCTTGACCTTCTCGACGATCTCCTCGATGCGGCCGGGATGGATGCGGCCGTCCGAGATCAGGCGCTCCAGCGATATCCGGGCGATCTCCCGGCGCACCGGATCGAACCCGGAGAGCATGACCGCCTCCGGGGTGTCGTCGATGATGACGTCGATCCCCGTGGCCATCTCCAAGGCCCGGATGTTGCGGCCTTCGCGGCCGATGATGCGGCCTTTCATATCGTCGCCGGGCAGGTTCACGACGCTCACCGTCGACTCCACGACGTGCTCGACGGCGCAGCGCTGGATCGCGTAAGAGATGACCTCCTGGGCCTTCTTATCGGAGGTCTCCCGAACCTCGTCGTCCGCCTTCTTGATGAGGACGGCCTTCTCGCGGCTCAGCTCCGCCTCCAGCCGCGAGAGCAGCAGGATCCGCGCCTCATCGGCGGACATATTCGAGATCCGGTGCAGCTGTTCCTTTTCCTCGGCTAAGATCCTGTTCAGTTCGTCGGCCTTGGCCTTCAGCGCGTCTTCCTGGCCGCGCAAGCCCCGCAACTTCTCCTCGATCTCACGCTCCTTCTTCTCCAAAAGGTCGGCGCGGCGGTCGAGGTTCGATTCGCGCTGCTGGATCCTCTTTTCAAGGCCGGCGCTCTCTTCGCGCCTCTCCCGCGTCTCGCGCTCGAAATCCTGGCGCATGCGAAAGAGCAGGTCCTTCGCGTTCAGCTCCCCTTCCTTGCGGATCGCATCGGCGGACTTCTTGGCGTCCTCGAGGATCGCCTGGGCCGCCGCGGCGGCGTTCTTGACCTTCAGCGCCCCCAGCGATTTCTTGAAGAAAAGGAACAGGAACGACGCGGCGACGCCGGCGACAAAAAACACAAGACCGATCACGGTAACACCGCTTCCCGTTGGCATGATCGTACCTCCTTAGGTGGTAAGCTCATAGCTAGGGCCTTACCGGATGCGTTTCCTGATATGGGCCGGTAAGGGCTGCGGCTGGAATAGAGCGCTCGGCGCGATCCTTATGGTTTAAGGGAAGAGCCGCGGGGGATCCCGGGCGACAGACGGGTGTTCTCCTGCGCTTCAGGCGCAGAGGACGGTCGTAACGGCGAAGTCGTGAGGTTCTAAGGGCGGAAAATCATCGACCATTTGAAAATCAAAGGCAAGGCCTACGGTCGGCACCCGCTGGGGCAGCCGTCCGAGGAACTTGTCATAATACCCCATGCCGCGGCCCAGGCGGTTCCCCGCCCGGTCAAAAGCCAGGCCCGGCAACACGACCAGGTCCAGCGCGTGCAAAGGGATGGGCCGAATGTATTCATCTCTGGGATGACGCACGCCATAGGGCCCCGCCTGGAGCTCGCGCGCCAGGTCCCTGACCAGCGAAGGGACCATCTCGCGCGCCTCCCGTCGGATCACGGGGACAGCGACCTTTTTTCCCTGCCGTAGCGTCTCTTCGATCATCCGCTGCGTATCGACTTCGTCCGTCATGGAAAGATAGAACAGCACCGTCTGAGCCGCCAAAAACTCTTTCAGCCGAAAAAGCTTCTGAGCGATTTGTGAACTCTTTTTAACTCGTTCTTCCTCCTTCTGAGATTTGAGTTTTTTCAAGACTTCCTGCCGCAATCTTTTTTTCTTTTCCTGGATCGTCATAGCGCCCGGCTTCCCGGTTGAGCCCGCGAGCTTACGCCGCGTCCTGCTTTTTGCGGTAGTCGTCGATGGCCGCCCGCAGGGCCTCTTCGGCCAAGACCGAACAATGCATCTTGACCTTTGGCAGCCCACCGAGCGCTTCGGCGACCGCCTGGTTGGAGATCTTCAAGGCCTCATCGACCGTCTTGCCCTTCACGAGGTCCGTGACCATGCTGCTGGTGGCGATGGCCGCTCCGCAGCCGAAGGTCTTGAAACGCGCCTCGACGATCTTTCCGTCTTCCACCTTGATGTACAAGCGCATGATGTCCCCGCACACCGGGTTGCCGACATTCCCGACGCCGTTGGCGCCCGGCAGCTCCCCGACATTGTGGGGGTGCAAAAAATGCTCCATCACTTTTTCGCTGTATTGCGCGTTATCCATATAGTCGTTCCTTATTAAGCCGTATAATTATATATCACGGCACTGCTCCCTGTCAACCTTATGACAGGATTGTAACAATCCCCTGAGCAACCGCTTACAGCGAAAGCGCACCCGGGCGGCTGACCTTCTGGCGGTCTTTCGGAGGCTGGCGCTTGCGCAGGTTCCCCAGCCTGCCCTTCTCCTTGAGCCTATTGTAAATAAGGATCCAGGCGCAATCGCGCGTCCGGTCCGTCTCGCACTTGCCCCGGGTCTGCCCGCCGCAAGGGCCGTTGAGCAATCCTTTCGGGCAACGGGCCACGGGGCAGATCCCTTCGGTCAGGTCCAGGAGGCACTCCCCGCACGTCGCGCAGACCTCCTTAAAACCGCCGTCTTTGTCGATCAGCGCGGCGAAGAGGCTGTCGCAACCCGGATAAATGTCCAGGCCGAGACGATCGTTCTCTTTAAGGCACTGGACCCCGGAACCGCAGGCAAAGACCATGACGGCGTCGCTGGCGCGCAAAGCTTCCTTGTTCTTGGCAAAAGCGATCTTCGTCTGGGCCGTGACGCAGGCCACTTCCGGCACGACCATCCCCGTGATTTTCTTTCCGTTCTTTTCAAGGAGGTCCGCCACGCGCCGCACATCCTCCTCGCCGCCGGTCTTGCACGTCGCGGCGCAATCGCCGCAGCCGACGAGAAAAACACGCTCTTTACCCTCGAGCATCTTGAGGATATCTTGAAGGCTTTTCTGCTTTGTCGTAATCATAAGCTACCTCTGTTGTTTCATTCGTCTCAAGGTCTAAATGTCTCAAAGTCTCAACGGAGTCGATAGTCTATAGTCTATGGTCTATTGTCAAAACTGCGATCCGTTGAGCCGTTAGCCTGTTCGCTCGTTAGCCCGTCAACGGGATAGCCGAATAACGGGCCGACCGGCTAACGGATATAGACAATCGACCATTGACCATCGACTATCGACTAATTGTTCATTGTTCATTTTTCATTGTTAATTTTTTCTCCACCGGGCCGCTCTTTCCCCTCAGCTCCTTCAGCCTCTCCTTGATCTTCTTCTCGTACCCCATGTCCTGGGGCTCGTAAAAAACGATCTTCTCGGGCATGTACTCCTGCTCGACGTAATGGCCGGGGAAATCATGGGCGTATTTGTAGCCTTCGCCGTGGCCCAACGACTTGGCTCCCTTATAGCTGGCGTCCTTGAGCGCTGCCGGGACCTCCTGAACGCGCGCCTCCTTGACATGCCGGAGGGCTTTTTCGATGCCCAGATACGCGGCATTGGATTTGGGCGCGCAGGCCACATACACCGCAGCCTGGGCGAGAGGGATCCGGGCTTCGGGCATCCCGATGAACTCGGAGACCCCGAAAGCGGCGTTGGCCAGCACCAGCGCCTGGGGGTCGGCGTTGCCGACATCCTCCGCCGCGCAGATGCAGATCCGGCGGGCGATGAACCGCGGGTCTTCGCCCGCGGCGAGCATCTTGGCGAGCCAGTAAAGGGTCGCGTCAGGATCAGAGCCGCGCATGGACTTGATAAAAGCGGAGATCGTATCGTAGTGGCCGTCTTCGTCCCGGTCGTAGACGATGGCCTTCTTCTGGATGGAGTCCTGGGCGTCCTTGAGGGTGAACTTCGTCGGACGGCGCTGGCTCTTGACGCCGATCTCCAGGGCGTTGAGGGCCCGGCGGGCATCTCCTTCGCAGGCCTTCGCGAGAAAGGCCAGCGCCTCGGGCTGAGCCTGGACCTTCAGCGCCCCCAGCCCGCGCTCGGCGTCATTCAGGGCGCGGCGCAGGATCTCCACGATATCCTCATCGGTAAGGCTTTTGAACTCAAAGATCAACGAGCGCGATAACAACGGCGAGGTCAGGGCGAAAAACGGATTCTGGACGGTCGCGCCGATCAGCGTGACGCTGCCATCTTCGACATCCGGCATCAACACGTCCTGCTGGGATTTGCTGAAGCGATGGACCTCGTCGATGAAAAGGATCGTCTTCTGGCCGGTGGCCCGCCGGCGCTCCTTGGCCTGCCGGATCACGGCGCGCAGCTCATCGACATTGGAGGCGACGGCGTTGACGGAAGCAAAATAGGCGTGCGTCGCGCGGCTCACGCAGCGGGCAAGCGTCGTCTTGCCCGTGCCCGGCGGCCCGAAAAAGATGACGGAGCTGAGCCGGTCCGCCTCGATCGCCTTGCGCAGCAAGGACCCCGGCGCCAGCAAATGGGCCTGGCCGACGAACTCTCCGAGCCCGCGCGGCCTCATGCGGCTCGGCAAAGGCTCAAATTCGCTGGATGCGGAAGGCTTCGGGAGAGACCCCGGCTCGGGAGTAAAAAGATCGCCCGCGGGGGCGCTCTTCGACTTGCGGCGAGACATCGATCACCCGGCTCTCAAAAAAAATCCCCGCAATTGCCGTCGGCTAGGTGGTCTGAACCCATCAGACACGTGGGTGTCCTCTCAGCGGCCCTCGGGCGCGCGTGAAGTCGGACTCCCCTTCGATTGGTGTTGGTTCAATAATCATCAATCGCCGACAAACACCGCAGGGATATGTTAAGCCTGTTTTCATTTTGATTATACCACAGCGGCTGGGGAACAATCAAGGAGGGCAGGGACCCGGAAAGAAAACGTTTTAACGCAGCCGAAGGCCGGGCGCTTGCGTCAAAGCCTCAAGGACCCGGCCATGGACAGGATTGATCTCCTCGTCCGTAAGGGTTTTGGAGGCGGAGCCGTACTCGACCGCGACGGTCAACCCCTGGTGCCCCTCGGGGATCTCTTTACCTGAATAACGCTCGACCAGGCGGATGCTGCGCAACACGCCTGTCGCCCGGGCCCGGATGATCCCGCAGATCTTCTCATAGGAGACGGACCCGGGCGCCACGAGGCTGATATCCCGCGTGAGCGAAGGCGTTGAAACGATCGGCGCGTAGGCCTTGCGCAGGTCCGTTCTCCCTGCCAGGCTCTCGAGCGAGATCTCCGCAAAAAAAAGCTCATCGCGCCCCTTCACCCCCCAGGCCCGGCAGACGTCTTCTGAGACCTTCCCCAGGCGAGCGACCTCACGGCCCTCCGCCAGGAAAACGGCCGAAACCCCCTTTTCAGCCGCAAGATCCGCCTCAGACAGCCGTAACTCAAGCGACTTCGTTCCCAACTCCCGCAACACCGCCTCTGCGATCCCCTTGATATCAAAAAAAGTGTAGGGCGCGCTTTCGCTCGACCAGGTGGCCCGGCGCTTGCCGCCCAGGATGATGCCCGCTTCCACGCGTTCGCCCGCCGCGTCGTAAAGACGGCTCGCTTCAAAAAACTCAAAATCCCTGTTGCCGTGACAGATGTTGAACGCCGCGCACTGCAGCAGCGACGGCAGCAGGCGCGTGCGCAGGACGCGGTAATCCTGGCTCAAAGGGTTCTCAAGCGACAGGGCGGCCTCCGGCAAGGGCAGGCCGCAGCGCCGGTAATCTTCGTCGCTAACGAGGCTATAAGTGATGATCTCTTTGAGCCCCATCCCCAGAAGCGCCTCCCGCGCCCTCGCTTCGAGGAGCTGCAAGGATTGCGACGTCATAGCGAAAGGCTTCAGGGAGGGAGCCGTCAACGGGATCGCGTCATATCCCTCGACCCGGGCGATCTCTTCGATGAGGTCCTCTTCGATCTTGACGTCGCGCCGGAAGGACGGGGGCGAGATCTTCAGCAAAGATCCTCCGCCACGCACCCGAAATCCCAGCTTTTCCAGAATGGTTCTGGCTCTTCCCGGCGAAACAGACAGGCTCAGGATGTCGCCGGCTTTGCGCAGGTCCAGCCCGATGACCGACGGGTCTGATGTCTTTATGTTTCCGGCGCGCTTGACGCCCTGAAGAGATCCGTTCGCGTAAAGCCCCAAAAGGCGAGTCGCCTCCTGCAGCGCCGCGGCCACCCCTTCCAGATCGACCCCGCGCTCAAAACGGTAAGATGACTCCGATGCCACGCCGAGGCTGCGCGACCCGCGCCGCACGACGACGGGGTCAAAGGACGCGCTCTCCAGCAGGAGAGAAAACGTCCCGGGGCCGACTTCCGTATCGCGGCCGCCCATGATCCCGGCGGCGGCGACAGGACGTTTCCCGTCGGCGATGACCAGGACCTCGGACGAAAGGGCCTTTTCGGTCCCGTCGAGCAAGACGAGCCGCTCCCCCGCTTTGGCCCGCCGCACGACGACCGCAGGGCCTTGCAGCTTGCCGCGGTCAAAGGCGTGCAGCGGCTGACCGAATTCCATCATGACATAATTCGTGATATCGACGATGTTATTGACCGGCCGCAGCCCCACGGCGCTGAGCCTCTTTTGGAGTCCCGCGGGCGACGGCCCGACCTTGACGCCGTCGACCAGGGCGCCGCAATACAGCCGGCAGTCTTTCCTGTCCTCGACGGTGATCGAGAACGGCGGTCCCGCAGCGGCTTTTGCGCGGCCGGGCCGCGAAGGCGCCCGAAGGACCTTTTTCAGATGCGCGCCCGTCACCGCGGCGACCTCCCGCGCGATCCCGCGGACGCTGAGCCAATCGGGCCTGTTGGAAGTCACCTCGATGTCGTAGACCCAATCGCCGTCGACCCGCTCGAGCGAAGCCACGCTCAGCCCCGCCATCGTGAGCTTTTGAGCCAGCCTCTCGGGCGGCGTCTTCAGGGAGACGAGATCGTTGAGCCAGGAATACGTGACTTTCATGGAAACCCCGGATATTAAA
>JBFZAX010000122.1:0-2651 GCA_041308805.1 Candidatus Omnitrophota bacterium
GCACCATTCTGAAGGTGGTTCTCGAGGATATGGTCGAGGCAGACAACATCTTCACCATCCTGATGGGCGACCAGGTCGACCCGCGTCGCGACTTTATCGAGAAGAACGCGCACCTCGTTAAGAACCTTGATATTTGAGGCACCCAACCAGGGGGTGGTTATGCAGGAGACAGGAACGGCAGTGAATCCTTTCGGGATCCTGAAGACGGCGATCCGCGCCTGGATCGGTTGTCTCTTGCCCGCTGTGGCTGTCTCTTGCGTGTCCGTTTTTTTGGCCAGGCTGTTGCGCCTGAACGTCATGGGCGGTCTGCAGGGCCGCGAGCCATCGCTCATCACCGCAGGCACCTTCTTTTTTCAGCTGGTGGTCTTTCTCGTGGTCAACGCCCTGGTGTCGCTCTTGATCATATCGTTGATCCGCATGAACCTGGACGGAAAGAAGGATGCGACCTTCCGGGAAGCGTGGCGCGCGGCGGTCCCGGCGCTGGCGCCGTATCTGCGCGTGCTGGTCGGGCTCGTGTTGTGCGCCGCGACGGTCCTGGGCGCCGGCGCGACGGTCCTGGCTTTGGGGCAGAACTATTGCGCCTCTTGCGGCGTCTCCGGCCCCAAGATGGCGGTCTTATTGACGACGAGCACGGTTTTTGTGACACTGGTGATCGCGCTTATCTGGTATGGCTTCTTTCTTTCGCTGGCGCCGCTCATCGCGGTGTTCGAGGGACGCGGGCCTGTTTCGGCGATCAAGGAGAGCCGCCGGCGCGTCAAAAGACATCCGGGCGCTTATCTGGCGGCCCTGGTCCTTTTTTTGGCGCTTTACGTCTTTATCGGCGTCGGCATCTATGTGACGGTGACGCGGTTTACATCCGAGCGTCTGATCCTGAACATGATCGACCCGTTCCTGGCCGCTTTTCTGGGGCCGTTGTGGCTGGCGATATGGTACGCCAGCTATAAGAGATTGTCCGTCGCTTAACAAAGAGTCAGCCTATGTACGCACAAAACGAAAAAGTCGTTCCCATCTACATCGAAGAGGAGATGAAGAGCTCGTACCTCTCTTACGCGATGAGCGTGATCGTGGGGCGCGCTCTGCCGGACGTCAAGGATGGGCTCAAGCCCGTGCATCGGCGCATCCTCTACGCGATGCACGAGTTGAACCTCGACCACACCAAGCCTTACAAGAAGTCCGCGAGGATCGTCGGTGAAGTGCTGGGTAAATATCACCCTCATGGCGACTCGGCCGTTTACGAGACGATGGTGCGCATGGTCCAGGATTTTTCTTTGCGCTATCCTTTGGTCGACGGACAGGGCAACTTCGGCTCGGTCGACGGCGACGCGGCCGCGGCCATGCGCTACACCGAGGCGCGGCTCGCCTCGATCGCGGACCAGATGCTCGGCGACATCGAAAAAGAGACGGTCGACTACGTGCCGAATTTTGATGCCTCTCTGCAGGAGCCGGTCTTGCTGCCGTCGGCCCTGCCGAATCTTTTGGTCAACGGCTCCAGCGGTATCGCCGTGGGCATGGCGACCAACATGCCGCCGCACAACCTGAGCGAGGTCGTCGACGGCATCGAGCATCTGATCGACCACCCCGACGCCGAGGTCAAGGACCTGATGAAGTTCGTCAAGGGCCCTGATTTTCCGACGGGCGGCATCATCTGCGGCCGCGAAGGGATCAAAGACGCGTACAACACGGGCAAGGGCAAGATCCTTCTGCGCGCCAAGGCGTCGATCGAGCGGCAGAAGAGCGGCAAAGACAATATCCTCATCACCGAGATCCCTTATCAGGTCAACAAGACCACGCTCATCGAGTCGATCGCGGACCTTGTTCAGGAAAAAAAGGTCGAGGGGATCAGCGACATCCGCGACGAGTCCGACAAAGACGGGATGCGCATCGTCATCGAGCTCAAGCGCGACGTCGAGCCGCAGATCATCTTAAACCAGCTTTTCAAGCACACGCAGATGGAGACGACCTTCGGCATCATCGCCCTGGCGCTCGTCGACGGCCGTCCGCGCGTGCTCAACCTCAAGCAGATCATCCGTTGCTACATCGACCATCGCAAAGTGATCGTCCGCCGTCGCACGCAGTTCGAGCTCGATAAGGCCTTGCGGCGTGCGCACATCTTAGAAGGCTTCAAGATCGCGCTCAAGTATTTAGATAAGATCATCAAGACGATCCGTGAGTCGAAGAATGCCGCTGAGGCCAAGAAAGCGCTCATCAAAAATTTTGAACTTTCGGATATCCAGGCGCAGGCGATCCTGGAGATGCAGCTGCAGCGCCTGACGCAGCTGGAGCGCGAGAAGATCGAGGACGAGTACCTCGCGCTTTTGAAGCAGATCGAAAAATTCCGGGCCATCCTCGCCTCCGAAAAGCTTGTCGAAGAGATCATCAAAGAAGAGCTGGCGGCGCTCAGAAAGAAGTTTGGCGACGAGCGGCGCACGGAGATCACCGGCGCGGTCGAGGACATCGAGCTCGAGGATCTGATCGCCGAAGAAGATATGGTCATCACCGTATCCCACGCCGGCTATATCAAGCGCCTGGCCATCAGCTCTTACCGCAAGCAGAAGCGCGGCGGCAAAGGCGTGACCGCCATGGAGACGCGCGACGAAGATTTTGTCGAACACCTTTTTATCGCCTCGACCAAGGATTATCTGCTCGTCTTA